>CAMHDB010000014.1 GCA_946183715.1 uncultured Oscillibacter sp. | reverse complement strand
ATTACCTGTCCTTTTTCAGGGCCGTGAGAATCGCCGCGCCGACGGCGGAGCCTATCAGCAGAGCGACAATATACATAATCGGGTTGCCCACGGTGGGGAAGACGAAAATCCCGCCGTGCGGGGCCATGAGCGTACAGCCGAACAACATCGACAGCGCGCCCGACACCGCCGAGCCGGCAATACAGGACGGAATCACGCGTCCGGGGTCGGCGGCGGCGTAGGGAATCGCGCCCTCCGAGATGAAGCACAGGCCCATGATGTAGTTGACGAAGCCGTTGTTGCGCTCCTCCGCCGTCCACTTTTTGGGGAAGAACGTCGTCGAGATGGCAATGGCAATCGGGGGCACCATGCCGCCGACCATGACCGCCGCCATGATGTCGTAGTTGCCGTTGGACAGCGCCGCGATTCCGAACGCGTAGGACGCCTTATTGAACGGCCCGCCCATGTCGATACTCATCATACCGCCGACGACCGCGCCGAGGAGGAGTTTGGATGAACCGCCCATGGAGTTGAGCAGATTGGACAGCCCGGTATTGAGCGCGCCCATGACGGGGTTGACCGCGCACATCACCACGCCGACAATGAAGATACCGCCGAGGGGGTAAATCAACATCGGGCGGATACCGTCGAGGGCCTGCGGGAGTTTTTCGGTGGTTTTCTTGAGCCAGCTCACCACGAAGCCGGACACAAACCCGGCGAGTAAGGCCGCGAGGAATCCGCCCGACACGGCGGGGGCGTCGCCGAAGATACTCGTAAACGACACGCCGCTGACGGCCAGCGCGCCGCCCGTAAAGCCGACGGCCAGACCGGGCCTGTCGGCCATGGACATCGCGATAAAGCCCGCGAGTACGGGGAGCATGAAGCCGAAAGCCTCTCCGCCGACGGTCTTAAAGAACGCCGCGAGGGGGGTATTGGTGCCGAAGTTGGACGGGTCAATGCTGTAATCGTCGAGCAGGAAGGCCAGCGCAATCATGATTCCGCCGCCGACCACGAACGGGAGCATATGCGAGACGCCGTTCATGAGGTGCTTGTAGAAGGCGCTTCCCACGGAATCCCCGGCGCTTGCCGCCGACGCCGACGCGCCTTCCGCCGAGTGGTAAATCGGGGCCTTGCCGTCGAGGATAGTCTGAATGAGTTCCTTGGGCTTGTGGATGCCGTCCGCGACGCGCGTAATGACGACGGGTTTTCCGTCGAAGCGGGCCATTTCGACGTTTTTGTCGGCGGCCACGATGATACCGTCGCAACGGGCGATTTCCTCCGCCGTCAGGATGTTTTTGGCGCCGCCGGAGCCGTTCGTCTCGACTTTCGTCGGCAATCCCATTTCGGTACCGGCCTTTTCAAGGTTCGTCGCGGCCATGTACGTGTGCGCGATACCCGTCGGGCAGGCCGTGACCGCCAGAATGCGGTATCCGCCCACCGCCGAACCGCGCGCCGCCGCTTCCTGTTCGGTAAAGCTCTCGCTCCCGAAATGCTCCTGTTCGGCCTTGTCGAGCATGTCGAGGAACTCTTCCTCCGTTTTCGCGGAGCGGAGTTTTTCTACGAAATCCTCCTCGGCGAGCAGGTTCATGAGCCGCGCGAGCATGTCGACGTGGAGACTGCCATTCATGGGCGCGGCAATCATAAAGAACAGGTCGCTCTTTTCGTCGTCGTCGGGGTTGTACTGAATCCTCTCGGCGGTGCGAGCCACCGCCAGACTGGGCGCCGTGACCACGTTCGTTTTCGCGTGCGGAACCACGATTCCGTTGCCGACATAGGTGGAATACTCCTCCTCACGGGCGAAAATGGCTTCCGTGTAGGCGTCCTTGTCGGTAATGTTGCCGTGCGTGAATTGCAGGTCTACCAGTCGGTCGATGAGTTCGGCCTTGTTGGCGGCCTTGACGTTCAGGGCCGTCGCGCTCCGGCTGAACAGTTCTATCAGGCGCATAAATCCCTCTCCTTTCCATTTGCCGGTTGGTAAATGATATGGAATACGGGCGAACCCGTCTTTCCCGGTCGTCAGAGCGTGGCGAGGAGTTCGTCGATTTTCTGACGGTTCGCCAGCCCGATAGAGAATGCCGTCGCGCTCCCCGCGGCGGTGCCGAGTTTCAGGGCGTACTCGTAATCCCCGGTTTTCAGGTACCCGGCGAGGAATCCGGCGACCATCGAATCGCCCGCGCCGACGCTGTTCATGACCTTCCCCTTCGGGCACCCGATTCTGTGACTGCTGCCCTGTTCGTCGAGGAGTAACGCGCCGTCGCCCGCCATCGAAATCAGGATGTTGCGCCCGCCGCGCTCCTGTAATTTCGCGGCACATTCGACGATTTCGGCGTCGGTTTTCAGAACCCGCCCGAAAATTTCGCCCAGTTCGTGATTGTTGGGCTTAATCAGGAACGGGTGATATTTCAGGACGTTCACCAGTAAATCTTTCGTGGCGTCCACGGCGATACGGAGGTTTTTCGATTCCAAATGGGCCATGATTTTCTCGTAGGTGTCGCCGGGCAGACAGGCCGGAATCGAGCCAGAGAGTACGAGCGTATCGTCGGAGCCGATTCTGTCGAGCTGTGCGTAGAGCTTCCGCATGTCGGCGTCGGTGATGGTGGGCCCGATTCCGTTGATTTCGGTCTCCTCGGCGGCCTTGATTTTGACGTTGACGCGCGTCTGGCCTTCCGGCAGGTGGATGAACTCCGTTTTCAGGCCCATGGCGTTGAGGCCCTTTTCGAGGCCGTCGCCCATGAATCCGGCGACGAACCCGAGCGCCACGGTGTCGAAATCCAACTCCCGGAGGACGTTCGAGACGTTGATACCCTTGCCGCCGCACTGGTAGTCCTCAAACTGATTCCGGTTAATGGCCCCGGGCGTCAGGGCGTCGAGGTGGATTACGTAGTCAATCGCCGGGTTGAAAGTAACGGTGTAAATCATAGCGCATTCCCCCCTGTAAAATACCGTGACATCATACCACAGGCGGCGGGAAATTACAACCGGATTTTGCGGCAAAAAGGCCTTGACTTTTCCCGCCGCGCAAAATATACTGGATTCCTGAGAACCCGTACTTTGCAAAAGAAAGGGGCGTTTTTTGTGCCATTTATCAACTTCGGCGGGCCGTTCCCGCCAGACGGCTTCGGCGACTTCACCCCGCCGCACCCCCGCCGCCGCGTACAGCGGAAACCTGTCGGCAACGCCGTCACCCGCACGCTGATTAACCTCGCGGTGACGCTACTTGTCGGGGCGGTCTGGTTCTATCTGGACTTGCCCGCCGTCAACCCGCATTCCGGCGACTTCTATTTCTTCCTCTTCCTGCTCTGCGGCGTCTACTGCGCCAGCGCCGTCTTTACGTCGGGCTTTCAGGGGGAGGGCGTCGGCGGCTACGTGCGCTTCGTCGCGAAACAGTGCCGGGTGCCGTTCCTGACTGTCCTGCTCCTGTGCGCCGTGATTGCCGGGGGCATGTTCAGCTCGTGGGTCGTCATACGCGCCGCCAGTTACAGCGCGCTGTTGCCGATTCAGTCCGGCGACTTCGCCGCGGAAGTCGAGGAAATCCGCTACGACCAGATTCCCATGCTCGACGCCAACTCCGCCGCCCTGCTCGGCAACCGCAAACTCGGCGAATTGGCCGACATGGTCTCACAGTTCGAGATTCTCCCGTCCTACACCCAGATAAACTACCGGGGCCGCCCCGTGCGCGTGACTTCCCTCGCCTACGGCGACATTATTAAATGGTTCAACAACCGCCGGAACGGCCTCCCGGCCTATATCGTCATCGACATGGTGACGCGCGAGGCGGAAGTCGTGCGCCTCGGCGACGGCATGAAGTACACCACGGCGGAGCATTTCGGGCGGAATCTGTACCGTTATCTCCGCTTCCACTATCCTACCATGATGTTCGACGAGCCCGTGCTGGAACTCGACGAGAACGGCGTGCCTTGGTGGGTCTGTTCGCGGATAGTCAAGACTATCGGGCTGTTCGGGGGAATCGACGTGCGGGGGGCCGTATTGGTGAACGCCGTCACCGGGGAGCATGAGTACGTCGAGGAAGTCCCGTCGTGGGTCGACCGCCTCTACTCGGCGAATATCATTATTCAGCAGTACGACTACTACGGGCGCTATCACAACGGGTTCCTCAACTCCGTTCTCGGACAGCGCGAAGTCACCGTAACCACGGAGGGCTACAACTATATCGCCATCGACGACGACGTTTATATGTACACGGGCGTCACGTCGGTCACGTCCGACGAATCGAATATCGGGTTCATTCTGTCGAACCAGCGCACGAAGGAGACGCACTTCTATTCCGTCGCGGGCGCGGAGGAGTTCTCTGCTATGGACAGCGCCCAGAGCCAGATACAGCAAATGCGTTATACGGCGACTTTCCCGCTCTTGCTGAATATCGCGAACCAGCCGACGTACTTTATGGCCCTCAAAGGTGGCGACGGCCTCGTGAAAATGTACGCTATGGTCAACGTACAGCAGTACGACATTGTCTCGACGGGCGCGACGGTCGCCGACTGTGAAGGGAGTTACCGTTACACGCTCGCAAGCCGTGGGATTATCGACGAGACGCTCGCAAGTCCGGAGCCTGTCGACGAATACGAGGGCGCGGGCGTCATTACGGACATTCGCGCGTCGGTGATTGGCGGCAACACGCACTACTATGTAAAGCTGTCGGATGTTCCGGGGTATCTGGATTTCGACGCGGCGGCGGTGCCGACGGCGGTACTGCTCAACGTGGGCGAACGTATCCGGTATCGTTGCGAGGCGTTCGCGGACGGGGCCGGTTTGATTCCGGCGTCGTGGTTCGAGTACGACCCCGCCCCCGCGACGCCTACACCCGCCACGAATACAGCGGAGCCTCCCGCGACGGCGACACCCGCCGCCAGTACGGCAACCGCGACGCCCGCCACGAGTACGGCACAATCTCCCGCGACGGAGACGACGGAATCTCCCGCGCCTGACCAATAAAGAAAGGAATACCGCAGGCCTTGCCGATTCCCGGTGGGCTTGCGGTTATGGTGACAGTATGCCGCGAAAATGGTCTCCGCCCCGCGTCGGGCAACGCATGATAAAAACGGCGGTCGCCGTCCTGATTTGCCTGCTGTTCTACTACCTCCGGGGCCGCCGGGGCGAGGATATGCCCACCGAGGCCGCCATTACCGCCATTATCTGCATGCAGCCCTACGTGCGCGATACCCGCGAATACGCCCTCAACCGTATGACCGGAACGCTGATAGGCGCCTTTTGGGGACTGCTCTTCTTATTTGTCATACTGTTGTTTCCGGTTCTGGGGCGCGACCTCCGCGTGCTCTACGTACTCATGTCGCTGGGCGTCCTGCTCAGCCTCTACACGGCGGTTGCCTTCCGCAAGGCGGACGCCTCCGGCCTCTCCGCGATTGTGTTCATCTGTATCGTGATAGCCTTCCCGGACATCGAACAGCCCCTGCTCGACGCCCTCGACCGGATTCTCGGCGTACTCGTCGGGACGGCGGTCGCGATAGGCGTCAACGTCGCCCGACTGCCACGGAGCCGCAACCGCAAGCGTATTTTCTTCGTCCGCTCCGAGGATTTGGTGCCCGACCGCTTCGCGCAGATTTCCCCGTCCGTGCTGTTCCGCCTCAATTCGCTTTGTCAGGACGGCGCGAAAATCTGTCTGATTTCCCGCCACGCCCCGGCCTTTTTCGTCTCGCAGATGAGCGCGGTCACGCTGAATCTGCCCATGATAGTCATGGACGGCGCGGCGCTGTACGACGTCGGCAAGGGGCGCTACGTCCGCAAGGAGACCATCCGGGAGCCGGACGCCGCCGCGCTTATGGAACGCCTCGACCGCATGGGCCTGAGTTACTTCCTGTACGCCATCCACCGCAACCGGACTTGTATTTTCCACAAGGGCGAACTCACCGAGCCGGAACGGGGCGTCCTGAACCAACTGCGGAGCAGTCCCTACCGGAGCTACCTCGAAGGGGAATTGTACGCCGGAAACGAAATCGTGTACTTCAAGCTCATCGGCCCGGACGCCGACATAGAACGCCTCGCAAAGCAGTTGCACACGTTCCTGCGGGGCCGACACCTCCGCGCCGCCGTACAGGCCCAGAACGGCGCGCCGGGCGTCAGCGGGCTTTACATCTACTCCGAGTTGGCCACTGTCCGCAAGGCCGAACACCACCTTATGCAACTCCTCGGAAAGACGGAAGCGAATCTGTGTCCGGAGGAACTCTTTCTCCCGGGCGGGTACCGCTCCGAACACGACGCTATGTCCCTGTTACACCGCCTCTACAACCGCTACGCGCCAGTCCGTTTTCCGCGTCTCCGGCGCGGCGGCAACGCGTAAAAGTTACGCCTCCCCCGTGGCTACGGAGGAGGCGTTTTCGTTTCCCCGCCGCCGCGTCGCGACGCGGCGGAGAGGAATTTTTAGAGCGCCTCGCGGATACGGCGGCCCATTTCCTTACAGCCTATGACCGCCTCCCCGCGCCGCGCGATATCCCCACAGCGATACCCCGCCTTTAACACCGCGTCCACCGCGTTTTCGATGTCGTCCGCCTCCGCCGACAGGCCGAAGCTGTTGCGCAACATCATGGCAACGGAAAGAATCGTCGCGATAGGGTTGGCCTTGTCCTGTCCGGCGATGTCGGGCGCGGAACCGTGGATAGGTTCGTACAGGCCGCGCGTGCCGTCGCCCATGCTCGACGACGGATTCATGCCGATGGAGCCCGTAATCTGGCTGGCCTCGTCGGAGAGGATGTCGCCGAACAGGTTCTCCGTCACAATTACGTCGAACTGGCTGGGGTCGCGTACCATCTGCATGGCGGCGTTGTCGACGTACATATGGAGCAACTCTACATCCGGGTACTCCTCCGCGAGTTCGGTCACGGTCTTGCGCCACAGGCGCGACGTGTCGAGTACGTTGGCCTTGTCCACGGACGTGACGCGCTTCCGGCGCTTGCGGGCCATTTCAAACGCCACGCGCGCGACACGGCGGATTTCGTGTTCGGTGTAGGACATGACATCGACGGCCTTCTTTTCGCCGTTCTCGTCGAATGTCTTGTGCTCCCCGAAGTAGACGCCGCCGATTAACTCCCGCACGACGACGAAATCAATCCCTTTCGCGGCGATATCGGGCCGCAGCGGACACGCGGCGGCGAGTTCGGGGAACACCCGCGCCGGACGCAGATTTGTATACAGCTTCATCCCGCCGCGGAGTTTGAGCAGGCCGCGCTCCGGACGGTTCTCCGACGGCTGGCTGTCCCATTTGGGGCCGCCGACCGCGCCGAGCAACACGCTGTCGGCGGCGAGACAGGTCTGCAAACTCTCGTCGGGCAGGGGTACCCCGAAACGGTCGATTGCGTTGCCGCCCATCGGGGCCTCCTTGTACGTGAACTTGTGGCCGTACTTCTCCGCGATTACGTCGAGAATGGCCAACGCCTCCCCGACAATCTCCGGGCCGATTCCGTCGCCGCGAATGACCGCTATCGTCTTTTCCATAGTGTTTACTCCTCCTGACTCTTTGCGGTGAACTCCTCTTTCCCTCGACACACAGAGGAGAGATATAGAGCGCTTGGACTTTATTTCTTTTCGGCCTTGGCTTTCAGGGAGGCCATTAAGCCGCCCTTCTCAATCATGTCGCGGATGAACGGCGGGAACGGTTCGGCCTCGAAAGTCTGTCCGGAAGTCTCGTCGGTGATGGTTCCGGTGTTGAAGTCGACGGACACCGTGTCGCCGTTCTGAATCGCGGCAGACGCGGCGGGGCATTCGAGAATCGCAAGCCCGATGTTAATCGCGTTGCGGTAGAAGATACGCGCGAAACTCGCCGCAATCACGCACGAGACGCCCGAGGCCTTGATAGCAATCGGGGCGTGTTCGCGGGAAGAGCCGCAACCGAAATTCGCCCCGGCTACCATGATGTCGCCGTCGCGCACTTTCGCCGGAAACGCGCTGTCGATGTCCTCCATACAGTGCGACGCGAGTTCTTTGGGGTCTTGCGTGGCGAGGTAGCGCGCGGGAATAATTACGTCCGTGTCTACGTGGTCGCCGTACTTGTGTACTGTGCCTTTCGCGTTCATGCTGTGCCCTCCTTGTCAGACGTGGTAGGAATCCATCAGGCCGGGATTCTCTTTCGGTTCGCGGCTGTCCTGTCCGGACAGGCGGTAACTGCCCATCAGGCCCGCGCCCACGGGGTTAATCGCGGGCAGGTCGGCGGGGTGCGCGATGTGCCCCATGACGCCCGACGCCGCCGCAGTCGCCGGGGACGCCAGATAGACTTCGCTCTCCACGTGTCCCATACGGCCCACGAAATTCCGGTTGGTCGTGGACACACAGCGTTCGCCCTTCGCGAGAATGCCCATGTAGCCGCCCAGACACGGCCCGCACGTCGGCGTGGAGACCGTACAGCCCGCGTCCATGAAAATATCGGTGTAGCCGCGCCGGATACTTTCCCGCCATACGGTCGGCGTCGCGGGAATCACAATGCCGCGAATCCCCGGCGCGAGGTGCCGCCCCTTCAGGACTGCCGCCGCCGCCGCCAAATCGGGCAACTGTCCGTTGGTACACGAGCCAATCACAATCTGGTCAATCGTGATATCGCCGCCCTCGTGGGCGCTGTGGGCGTTCTCCGGGAGATGGGGGTAGGCTACCGTACAGTCCACGTCGCCGAGGTCGATTTCTACGGTACGTTCGTAAACGGCGTCGGGGTCGGCCTCCACGGCGTTCCACGGACGGTCTACGCGGCCCCGGACGTACTCCCGGGTAATGCGGTCGACGGGGAAGATACCGTTTTTCGCGCCCGCCTCGATGGCCATATTGCAAATCGTCAGGCGGTCGTAAATCGACAGTTCCGCCACGCCCGGCCCCGTGAACTCCAAAGACTGGTACCGCGCGCCGTCTACGCCAATCATGCCAATGAGCGTCAGAATCACGTCTTTCCCTGAAACATACGGGCGGAGTTTGCCCGTCATGTTGACCTTTATCGCCGACGGGACTTTGAACCACGTTTCGCCGGTGGCCATAGCCGCGCCCATGTCGGTGGAGCCGACGCCCGTCGAGAACGCGCCCAGCGCCCCGTAGGTACAGGTATGGGAATCGGCCCCGATGACGGCCTCCCCGGGGGCGACGAGGCCCTGTTCGGGGAGCAGGGCGTGCTCAATGCCCATCGTGCCCACGTCGTAGTAGTGGTCGATGTCGAAACGGCGGGCAAAGTTGCGGCACTGCTGGCACTGCGTCGCGGCCTTGATGTCCTTATTCGGCACGAAATGGTCCATGACAAGGGCGATTTTCGACTTGTCAAAGACGCGCCGGAATCCGGCGGCCTCAAACTCGTTAATCGCGACGGGCGTCGTGATGTCGTTGCCGAGTACGAGGTCGAGCTTGGACTGAATCAACTGCCCGGCCCGAACTTCGGACAGTCCGGCGTGTTTCGCCAGAATCTTTTGCGTCATCGTCATTCCCATAATAAGAACTCCTCCTTGTTAGTCCACATAGTAGAAGATATCCTCCAGCCGGAGCGTCAATCAGTACACGTCGCTGGCGAGGACGTATTCGCCCCAGCCGGTGGGCGTCGCGGTCGCCACGGCGGAGAGGTTCCCGGATTCGATAATCTTGTTGATTCCGTTCACGTAGGCCCGGATGGACGCCTCGATAACGTCCGTGGAAAGCCCGGTGCCCGTATAGCTTTCGCCGTCGGCTACGGACACTTTCACAATCGCCTCGCCGATAGCGTCCTCTCCGTCGGTCAGGGCGTTGAGGCCGTAGCTGTCCAGTTTGACTTCCATGTTTAACATACGGTTGACCGCCTTGAAAGCGGCGTCCAGCGGGCCGGTACCAATCGCCACGTCTTCCATTTCCTTCCCGTCGCGCTCCAGCTTGACGTAGGCCGTATTCGGGAGGCCGTTCCCGGTGTTGATGACGTGGCTGAGGAACTGACAGGAACCCTCCGTCCGGACTAAATTCTGTCCCTGCAAGACCAAGGCCTCCAAATCGGCCCCGGTAATGTTCTTCTTCTTGTCGGCGAGGTCCTTAAAGCGCACGAATACGCTTTCGAGGGTGGCGTCGTCGAGGTCGTAGCCCATGGAGCTGAGCTTGTCGCGGAGGGCGTGCTTGCCGGAGTGCTTGCCGAGTACCATGGTATTCTGCGGGATTCCGACATCCGTCGACTTCATGATTTCGTAGGTCTGCGCGTTGGAAATCACGCCGTGCTGGTGGATGCCCGACTCGTGCGCGAACGCGTTCGCCCCGACAATCGACTTGCTCGGCGCAATCGCCACGCCCGTAATATTGCTCAACAGCTTGCTGCTGCGGTAAATCTGCTTCGCGTTGACCCCGGTATCGGCGTCGTAGATATCTTTACGCGTCCGGAGGTTCATGACGATTTCCTCTAAACTGGCGTTCCCGGCGCGCTCCCCGATTCCGTTGACCGTACACTCGACCTGCGTCGCCCCGGCCTGAATGCTGGCGAGGGAGTTGGCCACCGCGAGGCCCAAGTCGTCGTGGCAATGTACGGAAATGTCCGTGTTCTCGATTCCCTCGACGTGTTCGCGGAGGTAGCGAATCAATGCGGCCATTTCCTGCGGCATGGAGTAGCCGACGGTATCGGGCACGTTTAAGGTCGTGGCCCCGGCGCGGACGGCGTTCGTGTAGCACTGCGCGAGGAACGCCCAGTCGGAGCGCGACGCGTCCTCGGCGGAGAACTCGATGTCGTCGCAGAAGCTCTTCGCGTAGGCGGTCATATCGCTGATACGCTTCAAGACCTGTTCGCGGGTCATTTTGAGCTTGTATTCCATATGGATATCGCTCGTGGCGAGAAAGACGTGAATCCGGGGATGTTTGGCGCCCTTGACGGCGTTCCACGCGGCGTCGATGTCGCCCTTTGTACAGCGGGCCAGACTTGCCACGGTACAGTTTTCCACGGCGGCGGAAATCGCCTCCACGCTCTTGAAGTCCATCGGGGAGGCAATCGCGAACCCGGCTTCTATAATGTCGACGCCGAGCTTTTCCAACTGCTTCGCCATCTCGATTTTCTCCGGCAGATTCATACTGCAACCCGGCGACTGCTCCCCGTCGCGGAGCGTGGTATCGAAAATTTTGACGCGTTTCATAGTAACCCTCCTGTCCGGCCCGCGGCTGAAAAAACGCCCTCCGTCTCCGTGTAAAGAGACGGAGGGCGACAATCCCCCGCGGTACCACTCTTCTTGACAGGCTCCGCCTGTCCGCTTCCGGAATCCGTATGAATCCGCCTCTCTGGTAACGGTGAGGACGCCCGTTTCCGCCTAACCGACGCCGTGCGCCGTCTCAGCGGAACCGCTCGGGGGTGAGTGGTGCCGACGTTCTCCGTACCGCCTCCCAGCGCCCGGCGGCTCTCTGAAACTTCTGAACGCGGCTTTTTCCCCGTCTACGCGTTTTTCAAGATGTCGGGTAACAGCATAGCGAAAATTCGCGCGTTTGTCAAGAGAAACTTTTGGCATTTCCTATCCCATCAGGACAGCGCGTCCAGCCCCGTGACGCGGCCCTCCCGGTCAATCGTAACTTGGAAAGTTTTCATGGGGTATTCCGGGTCGCACTCCGCGAACGCCCGTAACAAGTCCGGGGACGCCAGCGGACAGGCCACGCAAGCGGCGTCGGGCTTGGCGCGGTAAACGGGCGTCATGTCGTCCCACTCGTATTTCGCTTCCGCTTCCCGTAACCAAACGACATTGCGGGCGGTGTCGACTTTCGCGACTTCCGCCGTCAGCACGATATTCCGCAACGGCGCGACAGCTTCCGCCGCCCCGCTGTAACGGTGCAAGACGATATCCGTCAGCCACTGCGCCTGATGGGGTATCAGCATATCCAGCGCGGCGTCGCCGTTGTTGGTCTGGTAGAGGTGCAGAATCGTCTCCCCGTCCGTCTTGAAATACTCGACGTAGTAGTCGCCCGCGCTCCCCGACATGCCATTCAGCGCCGCAACCGTGTTTTCGTCCTCGGCGGTCAGGCAGAGCAAGTCCGGCGTCTCCCATTCCTCGCTGTGCAGGCGCTCCATATCGACCGACAGCGTATAGTAATCGTCGCAGGCACCCACGCCCAGCAGGCCTTCCATGAAGTCGAGCTTCGCGGTATGCTCTCCGCTCTCCGGGTCGCGGTACAGCCACGTACCCAGCAAAGTACCGTCGTAGCCGGGGACGGGATAGCCCGCGAGAATCTTCTGTGCGAATCGCCCGTCTTGCGGGTCCTCGTGTAAATCGTTGTCCTCCCCGAACACGTAAGCGCCGTAGGCCCCGCCGCGCGTGACCGACGCCCGTACTTCGGCGTGCCACGGCATGGACACGTACAACCCGACACTCTCCCCACGGTTCATGACACGCCGGAACAAAGTCGAACCCGGCACAAATTCGCCGTTCATCATGGCAAGTTCTTCGGTCGTACTCGTCTCGTCGGGGGTACGCTCAATCAGGAGCGTGACGCCGTTTTCGAGCGCGGTCAGACGCGCCCAGTACCACGGGGTGTCCTCGTCGGACGCGCGGCGCGTGAGTTCGATTTTCTCCACGGCGTCCGACAGCTCCGCCTCCGGTACTCCGATGTCAATCGACAGAAGCGCGTCGGGGGATTTCGCCGTCAGGTACACGGCTTCCCCGTCGCGGTTGAGGCGCAGGCACAGGAACTGCCCTTCGGTATCGGGCAATGTCCAGCCGCCGTACTCGGGCGCACCCGTCGGCTCGACGTAGACCGCCTCGGACAGAATCGCGTCCTTGCCGTCCCACTCGGCGTCGGGGGATACCGGAATCATAAACGCGTCGTCCGTCTCGGACTTCCACACGCCTTCCTCAAACGTATTCTGCTGTAGCAGAAGCGTTTCCGCGCCTTCCAGAAACCACGCGTAGCCCTGTAAGACGGTATCGCAATCGACGCTTGCGAGTTCGCGCTGTCCGCCGTCCGGGGAAACCGCGAGATAAGTCATATTCAACAGCTTGTATGCGCTCCGCCAGCCGATATCGTCGAGCGGGGAGGCGTAGGCGTTGGCGAGGGTCGCGTAGACGGTGCCGCCGACGTACTCCAAGGTTTGCACGATTTGCTGATAGCCGTAGCCGTCCAGACGTTCCGGCACAAACTCCGGGATGAGCGTCCGCCACTGTTCGCCGTCGTAGGCCTGTAACTCCTCGGTCTCCCAGTTGATTCGGGTATCCCCGGGGAGAGCGGAACCCGTCACGATTTCCCCGGCGTCGTCGGCGGACAATTCGGGAAGCGTTCCCTCCCCATACTCCGTTTCGGTGTCGCCTGCCGTTTCCAGCACGGACAGACTGTTTTCCACGCCGGGCGTCGCGGTCACGACGGCGAAATCGTTCAGGAAATGCCCGGTTCCGGCGTAGTAGCCGACGACAAGCGCGATGTGCCCGCCCGATTCCAGAAACTGCGCGGCTTCTGTGCCGTAGGTGTACTCGGTTTCGGGCAAAGTCCCCAGACACAGTAACTGTCCGTCGGTCTCGGGCGCCAACTGCCAAAGCGCACACTCTGTTCCCGCTTCGTCGTCGCTGTAGTCCACGCTGAGCAGGAACAGGCCGCTGTCGGATACTCCGGCGTAAATCAGGGAGTTCCCGGAAAAACTTCCGGCCTCTTCGCCGTCGCGGTAGAGGTAGAAGGAATTGCTCTCGGCGTCGCTGTCCTCAATTGCCAGCAGTCCGCCTTCGGAGAGGCCCAGCGGGCGTCCCTTCCGGACAGTCTCGCAAGTCGCGCCGTCGGGGCTGTAGCGCACGACGTAGCTTTCGCCGTTGATACGCTCCTGAAGGTAGAAACTGCCGTCCACGACGTACAGTCCCCCGCAGCCGGTATCCCGAAACGCGGTTCTGACTTCCCCGGTCGCCAAGTCATGGTAGACAATCTCCGATTCGTTCCCGGTGACGCCCCATTCGGAGACAAAGTCGCCGATCATGGCCAGCGTCGGGAGGGCGTCGGGGCCGTACTTGCGGAAATAGACCCGGTTCCCCACGCGGACATAGTGCCCGCCGTTGTTCTCCACGTCCGACGTATCCGCCGGGGCCGGGTCTCTGTCCGTCAGGCTGTCCACGAGTTCCGACGCCTTGCCGCCTTTGTCCACGTTTCCGGTCGTCGTACTCTGTCCGCAGGCCGAAAGAAGCAGCAGCAGGGACAGGACGCAAGCGCCCCACTGGATTCTTTTCATAAAATCACTCCTTACGCGCAAGAATCAAACACCGGAGAGGTGTCCCTCTCCGGTGACGCGGTTACGGTTTTACAAGGTCGATTTTCTCGCCGGGAGATTCGGCGCCGCCGTCCTCGTCGGGGGCCTCGTCCAACAGCGCGGTTTCCTCGGAGAGTTCCTCTTCCGTCCCGTCCTCCCCGGCGGAATCCTCCTCCGCCTCGGGCACAACCGGGAGTTCCGGTTCCGTATTCACGTCGGGCGCGTCGTTCCACGTCGCGGGGGGCGCTTCCTCTACGGGCGGCGCGTCCCATGTCGCGGGCGGCTCTTCCCGGACGGTATCCGCCGCGACCGCTTCGGTTTCCGATATCAGGGAGTAGCTTTCCTCGGCGCGCTTGGCCTCCTCTTCGGCGCGGATAGCCGCCGCGCGCAAGGCGTCGTTTTCGTCCTGCTTTTTCTCGGCGCGCTCGATGAAGAATACCGCAATGCGCAGAATCAGCAAAACGGCCATGAGGGCAATGGCGCTGATTCCCCATGTCAGGTAGAGGTCTTGGAAGAATCCGGCGACGATGTAGCCCGCGAAACTGACTACTGCCACCGTAATGGCGTAGGGCAGTTGTGTCGAAACGTGGTCGACGTGTTCGACCTGCGCCCCGGCGGAGGCCATAATCGTCGTGTCGGAGATGGGGGAGCAGTGGTCGCCGCACACGGCGCCCGCCAGACAGGCCGAAATGCCGATAATCATGAGGGGGTTGTTGTCGGGGAAAATCGCGGTGACGATGGGAATCAGGATTCCGAACGTACCCCAAGAAGTCCCCGACGCGAAAGCCAGCACGCACGCGACGAGGAAAATCACGGCGGGGAGCATACTGTAGAGGTGGTCGGCGGCCCCGGTCATGGCGTCGCGCACGAACTCCGCCGCGCCGAGTTTGTCGTTGGTCATGGTCTTGAGGCTGACGGCGAGCGTCAGAATGATAATGGGCGAACCCATCGCGTTAAAGCCCTTCGGCACACAGGCCATAGCTTCCTGAAAATTCAGGCACCCGCGGAAGAGGATGTAGCCGACGACGATGACCACGGCGATAATACTGC
>CAMHDB010000013.1 GCA_946183715.1 uncultured Oscillibacter sp. | reverse complement strand
ACGTAGCCCGTCAGAATCCGCGCCGGGGAAAGCCGCGTCCGGTCGATGAGTACCTGTCCGACGGCGCAGAGTACGCCGCCGCACAGAAACGCCCGCAAATATTCCATCGTCGCGCCCTCACACCGCCCCGCGCTCGTCTGCCACGCACGACTGCAACTCCGCGAAAGAAGTCACGGATTCCTGCCGGCGCAGGGCGGCGCGGATTGCGCCCGGGAGTTCCTCGTAGTAGCCTTGCGCGCCCGCGTGCGCCCGTAACAGCGCGGACAAGTCCGCGTAATTCAGCATAATATCGCCTCCCGGGTACAGTGTGCCCGGGAAAGCGACAGACTATCCGCGCTTATGTGTCGGCGCGGAGAAACGCGGCGAGAAGCAGTCCGGCCCCGGCGAACCAGTAGACGCGCCCGAGGGCGTTGGTAGTGCCGTAGATGTCGAGGACGCCCCGGAACAGCGCGCCGACTGTCAGCGTGGCGACGCCCGCGCCCCAGAGTTTCCGGGACACGCGCGGCATACTGTCACGCAGGGCGTAGAGAAACGCGGGGAGCGCGCCGAGCAACAGCGGGAAGGCGAACGCGTAGAGCATGAACCAGGAGTAGACGCCGTGCCCGAAGTACTCGTAGACCGCGCCGAAGAACGCGCAGAAAATCGCGGCGTACAGGTAGTTCCGCGCCGATTTCAGCGCGTCAAGGACTGATACAGACAATGTCGCTCACGCTCCGTTCCTTCAAAGAGTTCCCGCTGGTCGTCGGACGGTTCACGATTTCGCCCTGAAAGACCATCGTCGACGAGCCGCCGCCGTCCAGATTGTACGCGCTCTCCGCGCCCAGTCCGCGGATAAATTCCGCCAGTTCGTAAAGCGACATGCCCTCACTTTTGTCGGTGCGCCCGTCCGCGACGATGAACGCGTAATGCAAGTCGCCGAGTACCGCGACGGCAGTCCGGGGATTACTCGCCATAGCCTTTCCGACTTCCTGTCCCTCCGATACGCTAATAGTCCCGTTTTTCAACAGCGCCGGGCCGAAGGACAAGACTTGTACCGCGCCCGCGTCAAGCAGTTCCTGCGCTGTCACCTCCCGGTCGTCCACGATTCGGAAAGAACCGTCGTTCATGATGGCCAGTACGTCGCCGCCCGCCGGGGTGTCCCGGTACAGAATGCCGTTTCGTATCACGTAGCCGCGCTCCCGCGCGCCGTAGTAGTCGCCGTTAATGGCCAGAATCGCGCCGTTGTCGGCGGCAATCGCGGACGTTTTGTCTTTGATATTCCGCCCGTAGGCGTTGCCCGCGAGGGCGGTTTTGAGGTACTCCGGCGCGGACAGCGTAACATCGGCTACATATACGTCGGTATCGTACTCCCGGTACTGCGTGAGCGTCACGGAAATATTCCCGTCCGCCCACGTTCCGCTGTCATTCGTGACTTGCGCCGTGCTGTCGGGGGTTGTGACTTGCGTTGTTTTGCCCGTGTCGGTGGATTGCGACGAAGTGCCGCCCGTGTCCGTGGCTTGCGACGAAGTACGCGACGGCTTGCCGCGTTTGCGACGGCGCGCGGTGTCGCCGCTGTCGGACTGTGCTTGTGTGGAAGGCTGTACTTGCGTCGAGGGCTGTACTTCCCGGAGTTCCCGCGCCGCCGTGTCCGGGACACTCTGCACAGTCTCGTACTGCCGCGGAATCACGAAGGTGTCGAGTAATGCGTAGGCGGTGAACAACAGCAGAATCAGGGAAAAGAGGAGTTCAAACCTCCATTTTTTCATAAACTCTCACACTCCCGGTCGTAGAATTTCGCGAAAACCATGTGTTTCTGCGCCAGATAACTCCCCACAAAGAGGAGTAATTCCGTCAGGACTTTCGCGAGGTAGGGGTTGACGCCCAAGGCCAGCGTAAGGCCGCAGAGAATCGCGGAGTTACAGGCCAGAATTGCCAGCGCGAGGGCGAAGTAGCGCGCGGCGCTC
Organism: uncultured Oscillibacter sp.; assembly: GCA_946183715.1. Taxonomy (GTDB): domain Bacteria; phylum Bacillota; class Clostridia; order Oscillospirales; family Oscillospiraceae; genus Oscillibacter. Next base: position 13,693 of record CAMHDB010000013.1, on the reverse strand, counting down.
TTCTGTACGGGGCCGCTGTCGCGGAATACGAAGCGGCGGTTGACGCTGAAATTGACCGCCGCGCTGACGCAACGGGCCGCGACATTCGACGAAAGAGGCGGCGCGCCGAGTACGGTCAGCAGACTGTACAGGGCATAGTCTACCAGAAATCCGAGGAGAGAGGAAGCGGAGAATTTGAGGATTTCGCGGTAGATACGCCAAGAATCGCGTAAGGGGCGGAAGTGCGACCCGGCGTTATTGTCGAAGTAGAGGGTCTCGACGGGGATTTCCCGGACGGGAATCCCGCGCCGCGCGCAGTAGAAGAGGGCATTCATTTCGTATTCGTAGCGCTCCCCGGGTATACGTGCGGCTTGCGGGAGGAGGCGCGCGGAGAAAGCACGCAATCCGGTTTGGGTGTCGCTGACGGGGATTCCGGCGCAGAGGCGGAAAACCGCCCTTGTGACGGCGTTGCCGAAGCGGCTCCGCAACGGCGACGCGCCCGACTGTCGCCGACTGCCCAGAAAGAGTGTGCCGGGTTCCCGCGCCGCCGCGTCGCACAGCCGAACCGCGTCCTCTATGCGGTGCTGTCCGTCGCAGTCCAGCGTAACGACGGTGTCCCCGTCGCGGGCGCGGCCCGTCAGACAGTCGAACGCCGCTTTCAGCGCGTGTCCCTTCCCGTGGTTCGACGCGAACGAAATCACAAAGGCGTCCTTTTCCGCCTCCTCGAAGATTCCGGCGTAGCGCGGGCCGCTCCCGTCGTCGACGACCAGTACCTCAAAGCCGTACTTCTTCAGCCCGCGCACGATATCAATCAATGTTTCCCCCGGCTCGAAGGCCGGAATCAGGGCGTATTTCACAAAATCCACCTCCCGCCTGAAAACAGGCGGCGGATACCCCGCCGCCCGTGTCGTTGGTTCGTCAGATAGTCGCCATTTTCTGGGTGGGGGCCGTCGTTGCGTCGGGGACTTCCGTTTGTGTCCGGCTCTTTCCGCCGCGTCCGTTCGGGGTTACGCTACCCTGTCCGCCCGGGACTTTACCGCCCCGCGCGTCAGACGTTACGCTGTTGTTGCTGGCGGTTCCGTCCGCCGGACGCCCCTTTCCGCCGCGCGCGTCAGGCGTCACGCTGTCGCCGCTGGTGGTCGTTCCGTCTGCCGGACGCCCCTTTCCGCCGCGTCCGCCCCATTGACGGGTACTCCCGTCGGGCGTCGTAGTGCTTCCGTCTGGCGCGGTGCCGCCGTTTCCGTCAGGCGTCCAGTTGCCGCGCGGGCCGCCGAAAGCCCCGTCGGGCATGGTGCCGCCGCGACCCATGCCGCCGCGTCCGCCGCCACGACCAAACATCTGATTCGGAATTGTGTCGACCTGCTCGCCGTTGATAATCACCGTGCCGCCCGTAAAGGTCAAAGTGCCGTCGTAGTCGAAGGCCGAGTTCCCGGTCACGCTAATCGTACCGCCCGTGATAATCAGGGCCCCGTTGGAGTCGATACCGTCCGTGTCGCCGGGGCCGACTTCCACCGTGGTTTCGCCGCCGTTGAACTCTACCGCAGAAGAGTAGGCGCTGGAATCGCGGGTGGAGTTGATTCCGTCGTCGGTGGCGTAGATGTTCACCGTACCGTCGTTAATCCGGATATACGTTGCCTCGATTCCCTCGGCGCCGTTGATATCAAGGGTGCCGCCGTCGATTTGCGCCAGTCCGTCGGCGTGGATGCCGTCGTCCCCGACCGCTACGGCGTAGTTCCCGCCGCTGATGGTGATGTCTGCGTCGGAGGAAATCCCGTCGTCCGCCGCGTCAATGGCGACCGTTCCGCCGTTGAAGGCAATGTTCCCGTCTGCCTTGAAGCCCTTGCGGCTCTCGTCGGAGGCTTTCGCGTTCTGCTTTCCGCCCCCGGTTCTGACCGCGAAGGTGCCGCCGTCAACGCGCAGAGTGCCCGACGCCGACACGCCGTCGCCGTCCGCCGTAACCGTCCACGTTCCGTCGGCAATGTAGACGTTACCCAGCGCGGCGTCGTCGCTGTTCTCGACGTGTACGCCGTCCTTGCCCGCCGTCAGCGTGAACGTGCCGCCCGCGACGCTGAAGCTGTCCTTTGCGGAAATCGCGTGGCTCGCCGCCGTAATCTCGTAAGCCCCGCCCGTGACAACCAAATCGTCCTTGCAGACAAGCCCGTGTTTGGCGGGGGAGTTCACGACCAGTTTCCCGGTGCCGTTGAGGGTCAAATCGTCCTTGGAGAAAATAACGCCGTCGACGTTGTTGTCGTCAATGGCCGTAAAGGTGCCGCCATTGGTGAGCGTGTTCACGGTGCCGTCCGGGAGCGTCAGGAAAACTTTGTCGGCCTGTTTGACGTAAATCGCGGCGAACGTGTCGGAGTTCATCGAAACGTTGTCGAGTACAAGTTGAACTTTGTCCTGCTTCCCGGCGTCGACGATGACCGTACCGTTGTAGAGCGTGCCGGAGAGGAGATACGTCCCGGCGGCGGCAATCGTGACGTTAGCGCCGGAGACCGTGACCGCGCCGGAATCGCAGGACGCCGACGCGCCGCCGAGCGTAATCCGGACTGCCGCCGAGGCGTCGTAGTCGCCCGACAGGTCGCGGGTCGAGAACGCGTCGGAGACTTCGATTTCAGCCGGGGCCGCGTCAAGCGGGGTCGCGTCGGGGAGGTTTGACGCCGCCTGTACGCTGTCCTGTTGCGTTGTGGAGGTCTCTGCCTGTACGCTGGCCTGTTCCGTCGCGGACGCCGCCTGTACGCTGGCCTGTTCCGTCGCGCACGCGCTCAGAAGCATGGCCGCCGACAACAGCAGGGCCGCGCCGCTTATCCGTCTATATTTCATGGTGAATCACTCCTTAACTCGCTTGTGGTTCGCTTTACGGGTGACAGTATAGCCGGAACGCCGCGGGAAGTCTCCGAAAATCAGCCGCGAAATTTACGCAAAACTCACGAAATCCCGGCGGAATAATCGCGCCCGCGCCGGAGACACTACCAATACTATAGAAAGGAAGTGTCGGACATGACGAAACAGCGGCCCAGACATATCGGAATCATACCGGACGGGAACCGCCGCTGGGCGCGGGAGCACGGTCTGGAGAAACGCGACGGCTACCAGTACGGCCTGCGCCCCGGCCTACAGTTACTCCGTCTCGCCCGGGAAAGCGGCGTCGAGGAAATCACCTACTACGGCTTCACGGTCGACAACTGCAAGCGTCCGGCGGAACAGTTTCGGGCGTTCCGTCAGGCGTGCGTGGACGCCGTGGAACTCCTCACACAGGAAGGCGCTGATTTGCTCGTGATTGGCAACCGGGAATCGAAGTGCTTTCCGGAGGCGCTCTACCCCTACGCGACACGGACGGCGGTACGGGGCGGCGGCATGAAAGTCAACTTCCTTGTCAACTACGGCTGGCAGTGGGACTTGTCGCACATCCGCACGGACGGCAAGCCCTACTCGTCCGACATTTCCCGAATAGACCTCATCATCCGCTGGGGCGGAATGCGGAGGCTGTCGGGCTTTCTGCCGATTCAGAGTATCTATTCCGACTTCTGCGTGATTGACCGCTGCTGGCCCGACTACTCCGACGACGATTTCCGCTACGCGCTCGACTGGTACGGCAAACAGGACGTGACGCTCGGCGGCTAGCCGTCCCTCCCCGCCTCCCCCTTGTCTCGGAATACTTGCGATTCCTCTTGAAAAACTATATTTTGTGCATAGTTTTCACAAAAAGCCGATTGACAATACGCCGGGAATTTGTTACACTAATTGACAGACAGTAGACGAACCTGTTTAGACATGTCGCTGTCGAAATTTCCGGGAACCCGGAAAGAGAAGGGGAGGAGAATCTATGAAAGAACGGGTACAAAAGTTCGGGCGCTTCCTGAGCGGCATGGTCATGCCGAATATTGGAGCGTTCATCGCGTGGGGCTTCATCGCGGCCCTGTTCATCGCGGATGGCTGGCTTCCCAATGAGCGAATCGCGACGATGGTCAGTCCCATGCTCACCTACCTTCTGCCGGTTCTGATTGGCTATACCGGCGGACGCATGGTGGCCGACCAGAAGGGCGCTGTCGCGGGCGCTATCGCGACACTCGGCGTCATCGTCGGCGCGGGAATCCCCATGTTCATCGGGGCCATGATTATGGGCCCCCTCGGCGGCTACGCTATCAAGAAGTTCGACGAGGCCATGGAGGGACACATTCCCGCCGGGTTTGAAATGCTCGTCAACAACTTCTCCGTGGGCATTATCGGCGGCGCGCTGTCGATTGTCGCCATGTTCGTTATCGGCCCGGCCTGTGAAGTCCTCACGGGCGCGCTGGGCGCGGGCGTGGGCTTCCTCGTCGACCACGGCCTCCTTCCCCTGACCGCCATTCTCGTCGAACCCGCGAAAGTCCTGTTCCTCAACAACGCCATCAACCACGGCGTCTTTACGCCCATCGGCCTCGAACAGGCGCAAGAAGTCGGCAAGTCCATTCTGTTCATGATTGAGTCGAACCCCGGCCCCGGTCTGGGCTTACTGCTGGCCTACTGCGTCGCCGGAAAAGGCTCCTCCCGTTCGTCGGCGGCTGGCGCGGCGTTCATCCAGTTCGTCGGCGGAATCCACGAGCTCTACTTCCCCTACGTGCTCATGAATCCTGTTTTGATTCTGGGCCCCATGTCCGGCAACTTCGTCGCCATACTCGTACTGTCGATTCTCGGCGGCGGCCTGAAAGCGGCGGCGTCCCCGGGCTCCATTATCGCCGAACTGCTCATGACCCCCAAGGGCGCGTACTTCGCGAATATCGTCGGAATCGCGGCGGGCTGCGCGGTCAGCTTCGTCGTGACGGTCACGCTCATGAAACTGTTCGTCCGCGAGAGTGAAGGCGATTTCGAGGCCGCGCAGGCGCAGTTAGCCGCCGACAAGGCCGCCGCGAAAGGTCAGGCTATCGACGTAACCGCCGGCGTGTACGTAGACCCCAAGGACGTAAAGAAGATTGTGTTTGCCTGTGACGCCGGAATGGGCTCCTCCGCCATGGGCGCAACGATGTTGCGCAACAAGCTCAAGGGCGCGGGTATCGCCGACATCACCGTCGTACACGCCCCGGTTTCGGAAGTCCCGAAAGACTGCCAGATTATCGTCACGCACCACGAACTGTCGGCCCGCGCCGCCAACGACAACCCCGGCGTGCGGATTATCCCCATCAAGAATTTCATGGGCGCCCCGGAGTACGACGCGCTTGTCACCGAGATGGTCGAGGGACGCGGCGCGGCCGGCGCGCAGAGTGCCGCGAGTGTGCGCGACGCTGACAGGGTTCAGAAGGGCGAAATCCTCCTGAAAAAGGAAAACATCAAACTGGGTTGCAAGCCCGTCGCGCCCGAACAGGCTATCCGCGACTGTGGCCGTATGATGGTCGAGGCCGGGATTGTCGAGGAAGGCTACATCGAGGGCATGATTGAGCGCAACAAGAGTTTCCCCGTTGCGATTGGCAATCACGTTGCCATTCCGCACGGCACCAACGAGGCCCGGAAGTACATCATTCACAACGGCCTTGTGTGCATGACGTACCCGGAGGGAATCAAGTGGGACGACGATACGGTAAAGCTCGTCGTGGGCATCGCGGTCAAGGACGGCGGAGACCATGTGGACGTACTCGGCGCGGTCGCGGAGGCGGCGGAGACCGAGGAGGACACCGACGCGCTTGTCAACAGCGGCGATATCGAGAAGATTTACAAGACCCTCAACGGCCTGAAATAACAATTCCGGGGCGGCGCGGGAATTAAGCCAAAACGGGGAACCGGGGATTCTGTCCGGTTCCCTGTTTTTCCAATTTTCGGGATTCATAAAAATCTCAAATAATGCGTGACTTTTCCCGCCCGGACAGGTATAATGTTCCCATCACTTCAAGGAGGGATAAGTGTTGAACAAACTGCATGAACTTTCGGAGCGTTTTGTCCGGCGTTATCCGGACTTCGGCCTGCCCGGCCTCATGCGCTATATCGTCGTCGCCCAAGCGGTGGTGTACGTCCTGACCGTGTTCTCCAGCGCGACCGCCACGAGTTTCCTCGCCTTCCGGTGGTCGGCTATCCTGCACGGCGAAATCTGGCGCCTCGTGACGTTCGTCTTTATGCCCGCCTACACTTCCATCACAGACGCTATCTGGATGGCCTTCTTCCTCTACCTCTACTACATGATTGGCATGACCCTCGAGCGCGAATGGGGCACCGCGAAATTTAACCTCTACTACGCCTCCGGCGTCGCGCTGACGATTCTCGTCGGGATTGTCTCCGGCATTCTCGCCGGGGACGCGTGGATTGGAACCAGATTTGTAAACCTGTCCATGTTCTTCGCCTTCGCCATGCTCTACCCCGACACGCAGTTCCTGATTTTCCTCATCATCCCCGTAAAGGTCAAGTGGCTCGCGTGGCTCGACGCCGCCTTTTTCGCCTTCTCGATTCTCTCCAACGCGCTCAGTCTGAATCTCGCCGGGGCCTTGCTCCCGCTGATTGCGATTCTCAACTTTTTCGTGTTCTTCTGGCCCGATATTACCGACTGGTTCGTATACCGCCGACAGCGCGCCAGACACCAGACTTCCCCGAAAACCATCCACTTCCGGCAGGCCGCCCGCGACCAGAAGCGTAAGGAAGCCCGTCAGGGCTACCGCCACAAGTGCGAGGTCTGCGGCAGAACCGACGCCGATTTCCCCGACCTGCAATTCCGCTACTGCTCCCGCTGTGAGGGCTACCACTGCTTCTGCCAAGACCATATTTTCACCCACGAGCATTACAAGTAAACGGTACGCCCTCCCCGGAAACGGGGAGGGGTTTCTTACAGCAGAATCAGCAGTAGGCCGAGAATCAGAATCACGCCCAGACAGGTCATTAACAGCGCGAAAGAGAAGTTGAACGAATCCAAGGCGGTGGCGGTGGCGCGGCGGAACGCCCGGAGGCGTCCGATATGAATCGCCGCCTGTTCGTCGCGGAGCTTGACTTCCCGGAATATCGAGCGCCGCAACAGGACAATCAGCGCGTCGGTACTGTCGCTCATGGCCTGCGCGAGCACGCTGGCCGCGAATAGCAGTCCGCGGCACACGCGACGGAGTACGAGATTTTCGGCGAACAGCCGCGCCACATTCCCCAATAGCCCCGGGAGCCATTTTGTGAACAGCGGCGTATAGAGGCGCGCTTCCAGATTCCACGCGCGGGGCCAGCGGTCGACACGCAAGAAGGGCCGTACCAGTACGACGTAGACCGCCGCGCCAATCGAAAGCGAAATCAACGCGCCTTGGAGATTCTCCCACGCGAACGCGGCAAAGTGTGGCGCGCTCTCCGTGACGCCGAACGAGGACACCGTATAAGTCGTAATCCACGGCTGGCCGAGCGCAAGCAGTACCAGCGCCGAGAGCGTGATAACCGCCGTCGACAGCGCGTCCATACAGTCGGGGTTACTGTCATAGAGCGCTTGCCGTCCCGGGTCGGTATTGCGCTCCACGAACACGCAGAGGAACAGCTTCAGCATATAGGCGAATGTCAGGCCGCCCGAAAACAGGAATACCCATTCCGCCGCGTGGAAGTAGCGTAGCGTCAGCCCCGCGAAGAATCCGGTTTCCTCCGAACTCTCGATGAGGTGTACGATTCCCTCGTGCAACATCGACTTGGACAAGTAGCCGTTCAGGAGCGGTACGCCGCTGATACCCAGTCCGCCGACCGCGAACGCGGTCTTTAGCGCGGTCTTGTTGCGCCCCCAGCCGCGAATGTCGTCAAGGTTCAGCGCGTGTACGTTCATGAGCACGACGCCCGCCGCCATGAACAGCAACAGCTTTAACATAGAGTGGTTGAGCATGTGCAGGACAGTCCCGGAAATCGACAGCGCCGCGCCCGCGTCGGAGAGCGTCCCCGCGCCCGTCTGTACGCCGCAGAGTACCATGGACGCCAGCCCCGTGAGGATGAAGCCAATCTGCGACATCGACGAACAGGCCAGCGTGCGTTTGAGGTTCACCGAAAACAGTGCCAGTAACGCGCCGAGGAACATGGTCACGAGGGCGAGCGTCAGCAGGAGCAGTCCGAAGGTACGGTTGCCGTACATGACTTGCAGGGCCGTCATGAGGACGCCGTAGACGCCGACTTTCGTCAGTACGCCGGAGAGCAGCGCCGACGCCGGGGACGGCGCAACGGGGTGCGCCATCGGGAGCCAGACGTGCAGGGGGAACATGCCCGCTTTCGCGCCGAAGCCGAAGAGAATACAAACCGACGCCGCGAAAAGGCGTGTGCGGTCGGCGCGACGGAGTACGCCCGGGAGCGCGTCGAAGGAGAGCGTCCCGCAGGTGTCGTACAGCAGGAAAAGCCCCATCAGCAGAACCAGTCCGCCGAACACCGCCACGAACAAGTACGTATACCCGGCGTGGAGCGCCTCCGCCGTCTGTTCGTGCATGACCCAAGTGAAGGAAGTCAACGACAGGATTTCAAAGAAAGTGAACGTCGTCATAAAGTCCGCCGAGAGCATGACGCCCTGTGTCGCGCCGAGCGTCAGGAGCGTGAAGAGCCAGTAGGCGTCGAGGCCGTCGCGCTCGTGGCGGAAGTATTCCCGCGAGAACAGCGACGTAAACAGCCACATCAGCGAAGTAACGAGACTGTACAGCGCCCTGAAACCCGTCGCCGTGAAGCCGAGGCCGCTTACCAGTACATGGGGCAGAGAGAGCGTCGCGACCTCCCCGCGCGCCGCCGACACCGCCAGCGACACCGACAGCGCCGTACACAGTACGGTACACGTAAGCACGGGCCACTTTCGCCAGCGTTCGTCGCGGCGTCCGAGCAGGTACGCGACCGGGCCGCACAGCAGGGGAAAGAATACTAAAAGCGCAATCCGCATTGGAAACAGTCCCCCTTCCGTCACACCGCGCCGCGCGCGACCGATTCCAGAAACGTCATGACCGGTTCCGGGTACAGTCCGAACGCCACATTGGCCGCCGTAAACAGGCCAATCGGGAGTAGCATCCGCCAGTCGGCCTCTTGTATTCCGGCGGGGACTTCCTCCGCGCCGGAACCGGGCGTCCGGGGCAGGAACGCCCGCACGCTGACCGAAAGCGTGTACATCGCGCACAGGAACGCCGCGACAATCAGCGCCGCCACGCCGACTATCGCCGGGGGCGTGCCGAGTTCGACGCCCGCCGTCAGCAGGTACCATTTCGACACGAAGCCGCAGAACAGCGGGATTCCCGTCAGCGACAGCGCCCCGAGCGTGTACGCCGCGAACGTGTACGGCATGCGCCAGCCCTGCCCGTTGATTTCGTACAGGTACTCTTTCCCCGTAACGTGCATGAACGCCCCCGCGCACAGGAACAGCGACATCTTAATCACGCCGTGAAAGAGCATATGCGACAGCGCCCCGGTCAGTCCGCGCGCCGTCATGAGGCTGATTCCGAACAGGATATACGACAGGTTGCTCATCGTCGAATACGCCAGCCGCCGCTTGAAATGGCGTTCTTTGAGGGCCATTGCCGCCGCGAACACCATCGAGAACGACGAGAGTACCATACAGAAGTCTTGCGCGGCGCTCCCGGAGAGCAGATTCGGCCCGAAGGCGTACCAAGTCAGGCGCGTGACCGCGAACACGCCGCTGTTGACGACCGCCACGGCGTGGAGTAGCGCGGTGACGGGCGTCGGGGCTACGGAGGCTTTCGGGAGCCAGATATACAGCGGGAATAAGGCGGCTTTCGTGCCGAAGCCCATGAAGCCGAACAGATACACCAGACGCATGAGCGCGGGCGCGTACTCGTTGGCCAGATTGCCGCCGTAGCGGAAATCGCCGGAGCCGTCGAGGGTGCCGAGTACGACGGCCACGAACGCCAGCGACGCCCCCGCGATACAGTAGGCGGCGTAGAGGTGCCCGGCGTGCGTACTGTCCGGGGTCTGCAAGTGCGCCACGAGCGGGATTGTGACGAGCGTCAGCATTTCAAAGCAGACGTACATCGTCACGAGGTTCGCCGAGAACGCGACCGCCAGCGTGACGCCGTAGGTCATGAGGTAGAAGGCGAAGAAGCTGTTTTGTCGCGGGAGATGTTCCATATAGGAGAAGGCGTAGAGGAGGGCCAGCGGCCACATGATGGCCACCATACCCGCGAATAACAGCGCGGGGCCGTCGGTCATGAACCCCACCGAAAAGCCGTCAATAAAGCTGTAGATTGTCGCGACTTCCCCGCGCCGGACGTTGGACAGCAACAGGAATACCGCGGTACTGGTCAGGCACGACACGATTTCGGTAAAGAGTTCGCGGTCGTCCTTGTCGAGTTGCGGGCCGAGGAGCATATAGCCGCCGCCGAGTACGGGCAGGAGAATCGGGAGGAGTAGCCACACGGGAGACCAAGTATCCATATCACACCAGCCCCCGTATCACGCCGCCGAGGGTCTCCGCGAACCACGCCCCGAACAGCCCCACGCACAGCGCCGCCGTACAGAGTACGGCCAGCGGTACGGTCATGAGCGCGGACGGTTCCGCCGCGCCTGTCAGGGACAGTTTCTGTTTTTTCGTCTTCCCTGTGGACGCCGGGAGGCGTTTCTGTACAGCCGGACAGTCGCCGAAGGCCTGTTTCACGGAGAAGTCGCGCCCGGGGAAAAAGGCGTCGACGGCCACGGGCAACAGGTACCCCGCTGTCAGGAACGCCGACACCAGCAGTACCACGGGCGGGAGAATCGAGAATACGCCCGTTCCGTCCGCCACCGCCGACACCGACAAATACCACTTACTCACAAAGCCGCCCATGGGCGGAATGCCCACCAGCGACAGCGACGCCAGCAGGAAACACCACATTGTCACGGGCATAAGTTTTCCGGCCCCGCGCAAGTCGGAGGCGTTGCGGCGTCCGAGCTTGTGGATGAACACCCCCGCGCACAGGAACAATGTCCCTTTCGAGACGGCGTGCGCGGCGAATTGGAGTAGTCCGCCCGTCAGGCCGCCCGCGTTCAACAGCGACAGCCCCAGCATGATATACGAAATCTGGCTGATTGACGAGTAGGCGAGGCGTTTTTTCATGACCTTTTCCCGGAAGGCCATCATAGAGCCCATGAAGATAGTCCCCATAGCGAGGCACATCCACGCATACTGTACCCACGTCCCGCGAATCAGCGCGGGCCCCGCCGAGAAGTACACGAGGCGTATGACGCCCAGCACGCCCAGTTTCGCGATAATGCCCGACAGCAGTGCCGACGCCGGGGCGGGCGCGATGGGGTGCGCGGCGGGGAGCCAGCCGTGTAAGGGATACATGCCGGCTTTCGCGCCGAAGCCCACGATTCCGAGAAAGACAATGGCGCGTAAGAGGGCCTCGTGTCCGGCGACGCGTTCGGGGTCGAGGAAGCCACCCGCGAGGAAGCCGTTTGCGTCCGCGCCGTACCAGAACAGGCACACCACCGCGAGAAGTCCGAGAAGCGCGCCGCCGATGGAGTAGAACAGGTACTTCAGCGCGGCGGAAATGGCCTCCTTCGTGCCCTCGTGCAGTACGAGGGGCATGGAACTCAGGGTAGCCAGCTCAAAGCAGAAATAGAACGTCACGAGGTTCCCGGCCATACAGGCCGACATGACCGCGCCCAGAGAGGCGAAGTAGAACGCGAAGAACGCCTCCTCCCGCTCCTCCGTCGACATGTACTCGAAGGCGTAGAAACAGACGGCGGTGTAGACGAGCAGAACCACCGAAAGGAATACGCGCCCGACGGCGTCCGGGGCGAAACAGAAGTCTAGGGTCTCCGTGAGGGCGAACAGCCGCACGGGCGCGGCCCGGAGCATACACCAGACGGACAGGGCGTCGGTCGTGAGCATGACGGCGGCATAGCGGAGCAGTCGCGCGCGGCGGGGCATGGGCCACAGGGATACCCCCACGCCCGCCAGTATCGGGAACAGTATGGTAAACAAGAGCATTGCGTAGTCCTCCTTCACGCGAACATGGCGAGGCCACGCCGGATAAAGTCCACCGTGACCCACGAGAACAGCCCCAGAAACAGATTCATCCCCGTGAGAATCAGCGCGGGCAGCCAGTAGGACAGCCGCGACTCCGTGTCGGGCACGGGTTCCCGGGTGTCGGCGTCGTTGTGCTCCTCTGCGTAAATGCGCGGCGCGGAGATGTCAGCCCCGCCGCGTCCGGCGGTGTAGACGCGAATCACGGTGCGGATAAAGTACAGCGCGTTGAGCACCGAACTGACCGCGAGCGCCAGCATAGTGGCGAACAGTACGCCCAGTTTCCCGGTCTCGACCGCCGCGACCGCAAAGAGGAGTTTCGCCGCGAACCCGGCGAAAATCGGGATTCCGACCATTGAGAACGAGCAGAGCGTGAAAAAGATTCCGGCGCTCTTGTCGCGAATCGCGCTCCCCTCCAGATTCTGGAACAGCAGGCTGTCGCCGGAGACCCGCGCGAGGCGGGGCGTAGTCAGGAACAGGAGCGATTTCGTGACGGCGTGGGCGAGTACCTGAAACAGCGCGGTGACGTAGCCCAGCGGGCCGCCCATGCCGAGGCCCATGTAGATGTAGCCGGTCTGTGCGGCGGACGAAAACGCCACCATACGGTGTATATTGTTTGCGCGGATGGCCGACACCGAGCCGAATACCATGCCCAGAATGCCCAGCCCGAACAGCAGGTAGCGAATGGGGAGTTGTTCAAAGACTTCCATGCCAATCACGCGCCAGTAAATCTTGAACAGCAGGAGAATATAGGCCTTCGAGACGAGCGCGGAGAGAATCGCGGCGGAAGCGGGGGTAGCGGTGCCGTAGGTGTCGGGCATCCAGAAGTGGAACGGGAACAGGCCGCTTTTGATTCCCAGTCCGATAGTGAGTACGGCGAGGGAAAACGTAATCGTAATCACGCCGCCCTCCGCCACGATTTCCGCGACCGCCGCCCGCATGGGTACCATTAACAGGTGTCCGGTGAGGGAGTAGAGGAGTACCACGCCCAGCAGGAACAGGCCTGACCCCAAGAGATTCAGTACCATATAGCGGACAGCCGCCAGCGTGGTACGCCCGATTTCGCGTACAATGAGAACCCCGCAGGACGACAGCGTGAGGATTTCGAGGAAGACGTAGCCTGTGAAGATATCGTTTGTCCAGATAAGCGCCATCAGGGCGGCGGTGAGCAGGTTTATGAGCGTGAAGTAGAGGTTGATTTTACTGTGCTCCACGTCGATGAGCAGGAAGCGCCAGCCGCCGAGTACCGAACAGAGCAGGACAGTCAGGAACATGACCGCGAACAGGGCTTCGAGCACTCCGGCGCGGATTTCGTTCCCCCACGGCGCGGGGAACTCGCCCATCACGTAAGTGAACGCCTCCCCGGTTTCGGACACGTACCAGAGTACGGCGCACGACAGCGCAATCAAAAAGCACTCGTAGCAGACTGTATAACGTTTCGCCTGACGCCCGTCCAACATCATGCACAGGACGCTGGAAAACAAACTCAGCACGATGGTAAACAACGGGAAGTTGCGGATAAAGTCGATACCCATATTATCTGTCCTCCAACTGGTGCCGGGAGAGCAGATAGACCTCGTCGACGTTGAGGGTATGGTAGCGGCGGTAGAGGCGAATCGACAGCGACAGCATGACCGCCGTCACCGACACGGAGACGACGATACCCGTCAGCACCAGTCCGGCGGGTACGGGGTTGATATAGTCCTCGACGCTCCGGAATCCGTCGACGAGAATCGGGGCCTTCCGTCCGTCGATGTAGCCCATACTCGCCAGAAACAGGAAACTCCCCGTGTCCATGATGTTCATGCCGATGAG
>CAMHDB010000012.1 GCA_946183715.1 uncultured Oscillibacter sp. | reverse complement strand
AGCGCGATTCTGCGGGAAGTGCGAACCGTCGCGCCGGACGCGGAAATCACGGTGCTGTCGCGGAACCCGGAGGAGACCGCCGCCCGGAACGGCGTCGGGGCGCTGTACTTTTTCGACCTGCCCGGCATGCACAGGGTACTCCGCCGGACGCGGCTGTATATCAACGGCGGGGGCAGTCTGATTCAGGACGCCACGAGCCGCCGGAGTTTGTGGTACTACCTCTACACGCTCCACGCCGCGAAACGGCACGGCTGTCGGGTGCTGATGTACGGCTGTGGAATCGGGCCCGTGACCTACCGGGGCGACCGGAATCTGACGCGGCGCGTCCTCAACCGCTGTGCCGACATGATTACCCTTCGGGAATCGGACTCCCTGCGGGAGCTGAACGCCCTGCGCGTGACGAAACCGGAAATCATCCTGTCCGCCGACCCGGCGCTGACGCTCTCCCCCGCGCCGGAGGCGGAAGTAGACGCCGTACTGCAACGGGCCGGAATCCCGCCGCGCGGGCGGTACCTGTGCCTCGCGTTGCGCAACTGGAAGGGCTACGACAAGAAAGCCCCGGTATTCGGCGCGGCGGCGCGCTACGCGTGGGAGAAATACGGCCTGACGCCGGTTTTCGTGTCGATTGAGAAGCGTCAGGACCCGTCGGCGCACCGTCCGGCGGCGGCGGCGCTGGGCGGTATCCCGCACTACTTCCTCGACGACGCCGGGGATACGGGCACGATTATCGGCGCGCTCTCGCGGATGGAAGTCATCGTTTCCATGCGCCTGCACGCGCTGATTTTCGCGGCGGGACAGGGGATTCCGCTCGTAGGGGCGGTGTACGACCCGAAAGTGTCGGCGTTTCTGCGCTATCTGGGGGAAGACCTGTTCGCGGACTTGGACACGCTGTCGGAAGCGTCGCTGTGCGGCTTACTGGACAAGGCCGTTTCTCGCGCCGGACACCCCGAGGCACAGGCGCGTATGGTCGAACACCTCCGCGCCATTGAGGGCCGCAATACCGACGCCGTGCGGCGTCTCTGGGAACGCTGACGCGTCACGGTTTTCAGGGAAACGGTTATAGCTACAAGAACCCCCGCCCGAATCGGGCTGGGGGTTTTGTTTCCGTCATTCCAGAATATAGACCGTGCAGGGACGGCGTCCGAACTGCTGCATTCCGCTGTAGCTCTCGAAATAGAGGTCGATGACGTTTCCGAAAACTCCGGTGTCCTCGGCGACGGAGTAGCCGTACTCGTAGCCGCCGCTGGCGACGACGTACATCTTGGTGCCGAGTTTGATGACGCGTCTGTCTACCGCGACGACGCCCTTGTGAACCTTGGTTCCGCTGGCCGTGATGGTGCCGACTTTCGGCTCATTCTTGTTGTAGGCCGTGGCGGTCATGTTCTTGATGGCCTTGAACTTGACGGTTCTGCCCGACTTGAAAACCAGCGTTCCGCCGCCGTTGCCGTTCTTCCGAACGTCGACCAGTTTGTCCATGGGCAGACTGGAATTGTTCGCGGGGGTTTCGATTACAGGCTCGGGGTCAGGCTCGGGAATCGGGGCCGCCTCTACGGGCACGGGTTCGGGTTCTACGCCGTACTCCACGATTTTGTCGACGGCGTTATTGGTGGCCTCCTCGACCAACTGCCGGGAGAGCATTTCGCCGCCCGACCATGTGACTTCATAGACGCAAGTCCGCTCTCCGTCCTTGCCCTCCTGCACGACCTGCTCCGTGCCGACGGGAATCTTGTCACTGGGCACGCGCACGGTCTCGTGGGGGGCGGGTTCGGTCTCGCGGTCGTAATAGGTCAGGTCTTCGGAAATCACGACTTCCACGTTGTTCTCGTCCTTGACCTGAATGGAAATCATCTCGAGCGGAGACATTTCAACGTGCATGCGGTCCAGCAGTGCGGAGACCCTTTCCTGACGGGAGACCACGGTCATGACTTTGTCGCCGTGGCGGATGGTGACATCCTGCCCCTCGGTGAGAATCACGTCGCGGCTCGTGCCGGTCTCGGTGAGGTATACCTGTCTGGACGCGAGCGCGGATACGTAGGCGTCCTCTTTGAGTACGATTGCCTTGTCCTCGATTCCGGTCAGGATATAGAGGGCGTCGGCGTCCACCCAGCCTGCGGCGGACAGCGCGGAGAACAGAACGACCAACGCGGCGGAGAGCGTCACAACGTGGTGTACCCACGACCAACGGCGTTGTCCGCTCTGTTTTCTGCTTTCCATGTTACAATTCCTCCAGTCGTTTTTCAACGGTTCCCGTGCGGGAAACAACTTGTAACTATTTGTTACTCTTTTCAGGTTGGGCACAGTATACCCCGAAACTGCCGGTTTGTCAAGCAAAAAACTGAAAATTAGTCTAAAAGCCGTCCGATTTTGGGAACTGTAAAAAGTTGGGATAAAAAACCGGATACAAATTCCGCCAGAAAAGTGACAAAAGAGTTACATTCAACCGCAATCCGGAAACCATTTTGAAATTATTTCAGAATTGTTACAAATGCGTAAAAAGTCCCCCCGGCGGCCCCGGTTTTCGGGCATTCGGACGGAAACGCCTTGCCGGACTGTCACCGCGCGCCCTGCGGGGAGACAAAAAATCTCCCCCGCGCCCACGGGGGAGGGGTGCTTATTCCGTCCGGGTCGTGACGATTTCGGGGGCCGGAGGCAAGTCAGGCGGGGCCGCCGCGACGATTTCCGGGGCCGGGGGGAGGTCGTCCGGGGCCGCCGCGACGCCTTTCGGCCCGGGTACCGTGCGCCAGTGCAGGGAAGTCACGTTGAACAGCGGCTCGCACACGTACAACAGCGCCGGGAGAAAGAACAGACTGATAACCGCCGAAATGACCGCGCCGCGCGCCAGCATGATACAAATGGTGCCAATCAGGTCGATGGTCGCGATGAACGACACGCCGAGGGTCGCGCTGAAGAGTACAAGCGCGCTGGTGATAATCGACGCGTCGGAGGTGTCGGCGGCAATCTGAATGGCCTCCCGTCTGGATTTCCCGGCGCGTAACTCCTCCTGAAAGCGGGAAGTCATGAGGATTGCGTAGTCGACGGTCGCGCCGAGCTGAATACTGCTGATAATCACGGGGGCGAGGAAGAAGTTTTCGGTTCCGGTGAAGTAGGCGATGCTCTGGTTAATCTGAATGGCGAGTTCGATGGTGGCGACGAGTACGAGCGGCACGGAAAGCGACTGGAACGTAAGCAGAATAATCAGGAATATCGCCGCGACGGAAAGGAAGTTCGTCAGCCGGATATCGGGGCCGGACGTGTCAATCAGTCCCTGATACAGCGCGCCCTCCCCGGTAATCATGGCGTCGGGGTCGTAGGCCTGCAAAATGGTGTCCATGTCCTGCATTTGCCTCTGTATCTGCTCCGTCGCGGTCTGGTACGACGAGTTCACCATTAAGAGCTGATAGCCGCCTTGCTTCAGCATTTCTTTGAGGCTGGACGGAACGAAGAAGTCCGGGAGGCCGCTCCCGAGGATTTTGTGGTAGGAGACTACGGACGTAATCCCGGGCAGATTCTCGAGGCGCTTTTCGATATCGTTCATTTGCGCGGCGTTGAGGTCGTCGCGCATGACGATGAAGTGCGAAGTCGCCATATCAAATTCGGTTTTGAGTTTGTTGTTGCTGACGATGGAGGCAATATCCTGCGGGAGGGAGTCGTCAATCTGGTAGTAGACCCCGGCGCGGCTGGACGCGTACACCGACGGCACGGCGAGCAGTACCATCAGCACGACTAACAGGCGGTAGTGCCGTAGAATCAGGGCATTGACGCCGTGGAAATTCGGAATCAGCACGCGGTGGCGGTGGCGCTCAATCCAGTGGTCGAACAGGAGCAGGAAGGACGGGAGCACGAGTACGACAGTGGTCACGCCGAGCACGACGCCCTTGGCCATCACGACGCCCAAGTCGCGGCCCAGCGTCATGCGCATGAAGCACAGCGCGAGGAATCCGGCGATAGTGGTCATACTCGAACCCGACAGCGAGCGGAACGCCGCCACGACGGCCTGTGCCATAGCGTCGCGGCGGTCGGCGTAGTTCGGACGCTCCGCGACGTAGCGGTGATAGAGGAAAATAGAGTAGTCGACGGTCACGCCCAACTGTAAAACGGCGGCGATTGCCTTCGTAAGGAACGAGATTTCGCCTAGCAAAACGTTCGTGCCGAGGTTGTACACGACCGCGATTCCGATACTCATCATGAGCACGAACGGCAAAACCGTCGATTCCAGACACAGTGACAGAGAGACCAGCGCCAGCAGTACGGCAAAGCCGACAAAGTACGGTAACTCCCCCTCCATGATGTCGCGGGTGTCCTTCGTGACGACGGAGAAGCCCGCGAGGAAGCATTTTTCGTTACAGAGTTTCCGCACGTCGTCAATGGCCCGCATGGTCTCGTTGGAAGCCCCCGGGTGGTCGTACTGTATCAACATCATCGTGGCGTCGCCGGAAAAGAACATGTCGCGGAACTGCGCCGGAATCATCTCCACGGGGAGCTGTACGCCGACGAGGTTGCTCACCCAGAGCGCGTTCGACACGCCTTCGACGTTCTTGATATCGTGTACGAGGTCGTTGGCGTACCCGGCGGGCATGCCCTCGACTATGAGCATGTTCGTCGCGGCCATATTGAACGGGTCTTCGAGTAACTTTTCGCCGCGCGAGGCGGGCAAATCGGCGGGGATGTACGAGAGAATGTCGTAGTTGACGCGCGTGGCGACGTAGCCCAGCGCGGACGGAATCATGAGCAGTACGGCGACGGTCAGCACGAGCGAGGGCGTTCGGGTCAGCCAGTGGGCGATTTTCTCAAGCATGGCCGCGCCTCCTCAGTGGAAAAGCCCGGTCAGGGCGTTCCAGAAGTCGCGGAACATCTGCCCGAGGCGGGAAAGGAACGTCCCCTTGTCCTTTGCCGCCGTACTCGTCGCGCCCGTCTCTTCGTCGTCCTCCTCAATTTCCTGCGTGCGAATCAGGATTTGCACGCTCTGCGGCGCGGGGTTCTCCGGGGAAGTCAGCGACTGCGCCTCCGCGCCGGAATCCATTTGCAACAGGTTGTTGACATCCCCGCTGTAGTCGTCCCAAGTATCCTCTATCAAATCCGTGATGGTGTCTTTGGCGGACTGCAAGTCTTTTGTCGTGTCCATGCCGTCGGCGGCCTTGCGGATGGTGGACGTGAGGCCCTGCAGGGTGTCGCGGGTGCCGGTGTCGAGCTGGTTTCCGCCCGACTTCAAAAGCGTTTCCGTGCGGGCGATAAGCTCGTTTACGTCGCGAATCGCGGTCGTCGATACGCCGCTTAGACTTTTCAGGGTTTCGAGGGCGCTTCTTGCGGAGGGTTCGTAGGTGTTGAGGACGTTCCGCAGGGCGTCGGTGTCGGAGAGCGTGGAGCGTAAGACGGCGGACGTATCGCGGACTTTGCCCGAGGCGGCGCGGGCCGTCGCCGATACGTCGCGGATAGTCCCCGACGCGCGGCGCAGGGAGACCAGCGTCCCGCGCAACTGCTTCGAGGCGTCCGTGAGGGATTCCAGCAAGTCCGCGAGACTGCGGAGGGTGTCCTGTAAGGGAGCGGTCGTATCGCGGAGGGCGGCGGAGGCGGCGCGCAAGTCGCCGGAGGTGTCGCGCAAGTCGCCCAGAATGGTACGCAGGTCGCCGGAGGTGCCGCGGAGGCCGCCCGAGAGCGTGCGCAAGTCGCCGGAGGCGTCGCGGAGAATCTCCGACACCCGCCGGGCGTCGTCGACCATCTCCGTGAGGTCGTCCAGCTCCTTGCACAAGTCCGACAAGTCCCACATGACGTTCGCCGCCATACTCGACACGTCGTCGAGCGTCCGGTTGGCACTGCTCGCGACGCCGTTTATATTCCGGTCGATGTTGCCGATAGAGGACAAGAGCAGTTCGAGGGCGGCGGAGCCTTCCGGGGACTGGTAGAGCGTCCAGATTTGCTCCATCTGCCGGGCGGTCGTCTGGGCGTCGGGTTGGGAGTAGCCGCGCTGTTGGAGAATCGCGGCGGCGAATGTCTGGAAGTCCGGCGCGTTGTAGAGCGCGCGCAAGGCCTGATACGTTTCCGTGAGGCCCTGCGCCTCGATGACCGCCTCGTTGCCCGACTGGAACAGCCCCGAGACGGTCGCGGCGGTTTCGGCGTCCTGCCCCTGCGCCGTGAGCATGGCCGTATAGAACGCGCCCTCGTTGGGCGTCTCGCCCGTGGCGGTGAGGCCGTAGAGCGTGGCAATCTGGCGCACGTTGTCCAAGTCGCTCTGCGTCAGGCCGACGGAGACGCCCGCCGACGCACCCGCGCGCGCCGGAATGCCCGTATCATTCAGCGCGTCGCCGAGCTGGCTAAGGCTGATACGTAATTCCGAGGCGTCCTGTAGAATCCGCTTTACGTCGTCGGTGCCGCCTTCGAGTTCTTCGAGGCCGCCTTCGAGGGATTCGAGCCCGCCTTCCAGCGTCTCCAAATTGACTTCCAGCGTCTCCATGCCGCGTTCCGTCGCGGACAGGTCGCCTTCCATCGACACGAGGCCGTTTTCCACGTCCGTCAGGCCCGTGTCGACCGCCGTCAGACTGCTTGCGGTGTCGTTGAGAGCGCTGGACGTGTCCTCTAGGCCCAGTTCCACGCTGACGAGGCTCCTTTCCAGCGTGACGAGGCCGCTTTCGATGTCGGACAGGCCGCTTTCCATGCGCCCCATGCCGCTTTCCAAGTCTTTGAGGGAATCTTCAAGCCCCGACAATTTGCCGTTCATCTGCAACACGGTGTCGACCAGCGCATTGAGCGCGGCGCGGCTGTCCGTCAGGAACGCTTCCGCCTCGTCGGCGTGCCGCGTCACCGGACTGAGCGCCCCCGCGAGGGTTTCCAAGTCAACCTGTACGCGGTCGAGGGAGTTGTAGACGTTGCCCTTTCCGGCGGAAATCGTGCGCCGCGCCTCGTCGAGTTCGTCGAGGCCGTTGGCCGTCTCGTAGAGGTTGCTCTGCATGCTCTGGAACGTGTCCAGCACGGTGTCGAGGCTGTCGGAGAGTTCGTGGTAACTGTCCTCCAAGTCGCTCTTGCGTTCGCTGAGTTTCGCGATTTCGTCCAGTTGCGAGAGCGTCGCCGGAACCATCATAAACGTCATGCCGCCGAACGAGAAACTTTCCGCGCCGACGCGGATACTGAAATGCTGTTCCTCCCCGGGGAACGCGAGAAACAGTACGGCCCGGAGATTGCCGATAAGCTGTATCTGCGCGCCGGGGGCCTCTAAAGATAGAATGTCGTCCTGATTGAACACCGCCGCCGCCGTGAGGACGTAGTTATAGCGGGCGTAGTCGCTGGCGGCCTCGTTGGGCACGGCGTCGACGTTGATTTCGACGAGCCCGGTCTTCCCGGAAAGCTCCTCGGCCTTCGTCGGCACGCCGTTCAAGCGGTACTGTACGCCCAGCGTCCACGGGAGATTTTCAAAGGGTTCCTTTGTTTTGCCCTCGAAATAGAAGTGTGTCGGGGCGTCCTGTCCGAAATGGAACGTCAGGCGCTCATCCTGTTGAACGGGCGCGGAGCCGTCCGTGAGGTTCACGACCTCGTCGTAGACGCCGTAATCGGTGAGGGAGGACGCGCCGCGCAGGGTGTAACTTTTCACGACGCTTCCGTTGGTGAGATTGCCGTAATAGTCCGTAGTGGCGTAGTAGGCCTCGTCGCAGGAGGGGTGTACGCCGTCGTCGAGGACTTGCGCGGCGTCCGCGGCCCCGAACGTCAGCAGAACCGCCAGAATCACGCAGACAGGACGCCTGAATCTTCGGAGCGACATGGGAATACTTCCTTTCTTGAACAGATGTTAAATAACAAAAAACTGTTGACTTTCGCACACACGCATATTATAATACAGTCATAGAGAAAACGCAATACGCATTTGCCGGAAAAGAAAAATTTTTTCCGGCGTGTATTCGGGAGGTATCACAATGGCGGAAATTTCGGAGGACCGCCGCGCCAGACGGTCCCGCAAACTCTTGAAGCAGGGCTTTATGGACCTTCTACGGGAGAAGGGATTCTCGCGGATATCAGTCCGGGACATCGCCGAGCGCGCCGACGTGAACCGGGGCACGTTCTACCTGCACTACCCCGACACGACCGCGCTGATGCGGAGCGTCGAGGAGGACATGCTCAACGAGGCACAGGCGTTAGTCGACGCGCACTTTCAGGAGGCCGTGGAAGGAAATTCATTGCGGCCCCTGTTCGAGCCGTTACTGGATTATGTAGTAGCCCACCGGGAGGCCTGCGCGACGCTGTTCAAGAACGATTCGTGCAGCGGCTTTCTGGAAGGGATTCAGCGCTTGGCCTGCGTCAACGGGCGGCGTCTGATTGCGCGGCGCTACTCCGCGCTGACGGAAGAGCAGTTGTCGTACTTTTCCAGCTTCGTGGCGTTCGGGCTGACGGGGCTTATGAAGACGTGGTTCGACCGCGGAATGTCCCTGCCCAAAGAGGCGCTTCTGGAAACGTCCGACAAACTCGTAAAGGGTGCGGCGTTCGCGCTCTGCGGCGACCCGGCGACTTGAAAAGCCGTTTCCCGTGGCGGGCGTCAGCGTGAAAAACAGCCTCCCCCGTGTCAACGGGAGAGGCCGTTTTCCGTTTACAGGTTGATTTCCACACTCTCCGCGCTGGCCTCTTGTAAGAGCGGTTCGACTTGCGACAAAAACGCGTCGACCTGTTCGGGACACCGCCCGATGTACCGCGACGGCTCCAGAAGCGCTTCCATCTCCGCGCGGGTCATCGAGAACGCCGCCTCTTTCGACAGCCGGTCGAGTAAGTCGCACGGCCCGCCCTCGCGCATGTTCAGCGTTGCGGCCATAGAGCAAGTCCGGATTACCTCGTGCAGTTCCTGACGGTTCCCGCCGCGCTTGACCGCCTCCATCATCAGGTTTTCCGTCGCGATGAACGGCAGGTACTCCCGGCAGGTCTTGTCCACGATTTTCTCATTGACGCGCAACCCGTCCGTGACGTTGCGGCACAGCCTCAGCACGGCGTCGGCGCACAGGAAGCCTTCCGGCAGGGAAATGCGCCGGTTCGCCGAATCGTCAAGGGTGCGCTCCAGCCATTGCGCGGAAGCCGTCATGGGCGCGTTCGCGGCGTCCGCCATCAGATAGCGCGACAGCGAACAGATTCGCTCGCAACGCATGGGATTTCGTTTGTACGCCATAGCCGACGAGCCGATTTGATGTTTCTCGAACGGTTCCTCTAACTGTCGGTCGTGCTGTAAAAGCCGGATATCGTTGGCCATACGGTACGCGCTCTGCGCGATTGCGCTTAACGCGTTCAAGATTGCGCTGTCGGTCTTGCGGGGGTAGGTCTGCCCCGATACCGGGTAGCACGTCTCGAACCCGAACGCCGCCGAAATCTGACGGTTCATCTCGTCGATTTTCGCGCCGTCGCCCTCGAACAAGTCCATAAAACTCGCTTCCGTGCCCGTCGTGCCCCGACAGCCTAAGAATTTCATACGCGAAATGGTGAAATCCAGTTCTTCCAAGTCCGAAAGAAAATCCTGCATCCACAGCGTTGCGCGTTTGCCGACGGTCACGAGCTGCGCGGGCTGATAGTGGGTATAGCCTAATGTCGGGGTGGCGCGGTGCTCCCGCGCGAACGCCGACAGGTTTTTCAGTACCGCCAGCAGTCCGCCCCGGAGGTAGCGCAACCCTTCGCGATAGAGAATCAAGTCGGCGTTGTCGGTGACGTAACAGCTTGTCGCGCCGAGGTGGAGAATCCCGGCGGCGGACGGCGCGGCCTTGCCGTAGGCGTAGATATGCGCCATGACATCGTGACGCACTTCGGCCTCACGTTTGGCGGCTACGTCAAAGTCAATGTCGTGCAAATGGGCCTCAAGTTCGGCGACCTGCGCGGGCGTGACGGGAAGCCCGAGACGCGATTCCGCGCGGGCCAGTTCAATCCACAAGCGCCGCCACGTCTCAATACGCCTCCGGTGCGAGAACAATTCCAGCATAAAGGCCGAGGCGTAGCGCGACGACAGCGGAGACTCGTAACGGTCAAGGGACATATTCCACCTGCTTTCTGTAGTGTCGCCCACTCCGTGGGGGTGACGCGGGGGCTTGTTTTTCCTCCCCCGCCGTGCCCGGGGCGACGCGGAGCGACGGAGGGGACATACGACGGAAACTGTACGGAAGCCGCTCGCGGTGTCCGTACAGTTTCCCGGTTTCGTCAGTCAAATTCCCGCGAATCGGCGCGGTGCGCAGCCTTCAGACGGTTCATCGCCCGCGAAAGGCTCGCCTGCGTCTGTAGATACTCCTGCCAGCTCTTGCTCTGCAACATGATTTCTTTGGCGTGTTCGGCGGCGCGGCGGGCGCGTACCATGTCGATTTCCTCGGGGCGCTCGGCGCTGTCGACGAGAATCAGCACATCGTTATTCTCCATGCGGAGCAGTCCGTGACTGACTGCCGCCGTGTGTTCGGTGCCGTCCGGGAGGCGGTACCACATTTCGCCGGGTACCAGCGCCGTGACGAGGTCGATATGCCGGGCCATAATGCCAATTTCCCCGTCGATGGTCGGGAGACGAATGGAAGTACACGCGCCGTCGAAAAAGTCGCGGTCGGAGGCGAGAATGTGTACCCGAAATTCTTCCGCCATTACTGCGCCTCCAACGTTTTCGCCTTGGCGAGCGCGTCCTCGATGGTGCCGACGTTGTAGAAGGCGGCCTCCGGGTACTTGTCCATGTCGCCGTTGATAATCGCGGCGAACCCTTCGAGGGTGTCGGCGAGCTTGACGTAGCGGCCCGGAATCCCCGTGAACTTTTCGCCGACGTGGAAGGGCTGTGACAGGAACCGCTTGAGTTTCCGCGCCCGGTAGACTACCTCCTTGTCCTCGTCGCTCAACTCGTCCATGCCCAGAATCGCGATGATGTCCTGCAATTCGCGGTACTTCTGTAGCATTTCCTGCACGCGGCGGGCGGTGAAGTAGTGCTTCTCGCCTACGGTGTCGGCCTGTAGGATACGCGACGTGGACGCCAGCGGGTCGACCGCCGGGTAAATGCCCTCCTCCACGATTTTACGGCTCAAAACGGTGGTGGCGTCTAGGTGCGTAAACGTCGCGGCGGTGGCGGGGTCGGTGAGGTCGTCGGCGGGGACGTAGACCGCCTGCACGGAAGTAATGGAACCCTCCCGCGTGGACGTGATACGCTCCTGCAATTCGCCCATTTCGGTTGCCAACGTCGGCTGGTAGCCCACGGCGGACGGCATACGGCCCAGAAGCGTCGAGACTTCGCTTCCGGCCTGTACGAAACGGAAAATGTTGTCGATGAAGAGCAGTACGTCGCGGTGCTCCTTGTCGCGGAAATACTCCGCCATCGTCAGCCCCGACAGCGGCACGCGCATGCGCACGCCGGGCGATTCGTTCATCTGCCCGAATACCAAAGCGGTACGGTCGATGACGCCGCTTTCGCGCATTTCGCGCCAGAGGTCGTTCCCCTCGCGGCTACGCTCCCCGACGCCCGTAAAGATAGAGTATCCGTCGTGCTCCATGGCGACGTTGTGAATAAGTTCCTGTATGAGCACGGTCTTCCCGACGCCCGCGCCGCCGAACAGGCCGACTTTGCCGCCGCGCGCGTAGGGGGCGAGTAAGTCGATGACTTTGATACCCGTCTCGAGAATCTCCACGGACGGGTTCTGCTGGTCGAATCCGGGCGGCTTGCGGTAGATACTCCACCGCTCGGCGTCCTCCGGCACGGCGTCGCCGCCGTCGATGGGGTTGCCGAGTACGTTGAACATCCGCCCGAGCACGTTCTTCCCGACGGGTACGGTAATCGTGCGCCCGGGGGCCGTGACGGTCATGCCGCGCCGGAGGCCCTCGCTCCCGCTGAACAGCACACAGCGCACGCATTCGCGGCCTACGTGCTGGCTGACTTCCATCACGCGCTCCTGATTTTCGACCTGTACGAACAGGACTTCCCGGATACCGGGGAGTTTTCCGGGTTCAAAGCGCACGTCCACGACAGGCCCGGAAACCTGTACAATTACTCCCGAGTTCAAGAGGACGCCCCCTTTCCGTTGTTATTCCGCCGCTGTGCCATAGCCCCGGCGGAAATCTCCGTAATCTCCTGTGTAATGGCACTCTGGCGCTCCCGGTTGAGCTGTAGGGACAAGTCCGACAACAGCTCTTCGGCGTTGCGTCCGGCGGCGTCCATCGCCGTGACACGCGAATTTTGCTCACTGCAAAAGCTGTCGACCAGCGCGCTGTAGATGAACCCGCTGATGTAGCTCCGCATGGCGGCGGCGAGTACGGCATCGAACGAGGGCAAAAACTCGAATTGCCCGTCGTTCTCGTCGGCCTCCTCACTCACGAACGGCTCCCGGCTTATGGGGAGTAAGTGCTGTAGCATGGTCTCCGTACTCAAAGAGCTTTTCATTTCCGTGTAGACCACGACAATTTCATTGAGTTCCTTCTTGTCGTAGAGGTCTAACAACTCCGTGCAAATCTGGCGGGCGCGGTTGAACGTCGGGTCCTGCGCCGTAAAGCGGAAGTCGGTCTCGAATGCGCGGTGCCGCATGCGGAAATGTCTCCGCCCGTACTCCCCCACGACGAACAGCCGCGAATCGGGCTTCTCTTTGAGGATTTCTTCGGCCTTGCGGAGCGCGTTCAGGTTGTAGGCCCCGGCGAGGCCCTTGTCGGCGGTGATGACCAGAATGCCGCAGACGCCCTTTTTGGGAATCTCCCCTTCGGCGGAGAAGAAGTAGCGGCTCCCGGCGCTCTGTCCGGTGCGGAACACGCGCTCCACTTCCTGCCGCATGGCGTCGAAATAGGGGCGCGTGCGGTCGAGGGCCTCGCGCGCGTGGCGTAGCTTGGTCGACGCCACGAGGTACATGGCGTTCGTGATTTTGCGCGTCTCCTGTACGCCCTCGATACGGGCCTTGAGTTCCTTGACGTTGGCCATTACGCGCCACCGCCCTGCTTTGCGGACTTCTCCTCGTCCTTGCGCCGCAGACGCCGCAGGTAGTCCTCCGCGAACTTCTTCGCCGTGTTCAGAATGCGCTCGCGGTCTTCGTCGTCGAGTTTGCCGTTGCGGTCGATTCGCTGGCACTCGTTGCGGTTACTCCGTTCGATAGTCGTCAGCAGTTCCTCGCGGTACTCGTTGAGGCGGTTCTGCGGGATGTCGACCATCGTATGGGACAGCGCCGCGACGAGTAGGGCCACTTGGCGGTGTCGGCTCATGGGCGAATACTGGTTCTGCCGCAACAGTAACATCAGGCCACTGCCGTAAATCAACTGCCGCTTTGTGGTGTCGTCGAGGTCGCTGGAGAACTGGGTAAAGACTTCCATCTCGCGGTACTGGGCCAAGTCGAGACGCAACGAGCCAGACGCGCGTTTCATGGCCTTGGTCTGGGCGTCGCCGCCGACACGCGACACCGACAGGCCCACATTCACCGCGGGGCGCTGTCCGGAGAAGAACAGGTTGCTTTCGAGGTAGATTTGCCCGTCCGTAATCGAAATGACGTTCGTCGGGATGTAGGCGGACACGTCCCCGGCCTGCGTTTCGATGATGGGCAACGCCGTCAGACTGCCGCCGCCGAGTTCGTCGCACAAGTGCGCGGAGCGTTCCAACAGGCGGGAGTGCAGATAGAACACGTCGCCGGGGAAGGCTTCGCGCCCCGGGGAGCGTTCCAGCAAAAGACTTAACGCCCGGTAGGCTATGGCGTGTTTGCTGAGGTCGTCGTAGATAATCAGCACGTCGCGGCCCATATACATGAAGTGTTCGCCCATAGCGCACCCGGCGTAGGGGGCGATATACTGTTCGGCGGCGGGGGCGCTGGCGGGGGCGTTGATAATAATCGTGTAGTCCATGGCGCCCTGCTTTTCCAGACTGGCGGCGAGTTGCGCCACCGCGCTGGACTTCTGCCCGATTGCCACGTAGATACAGATTACTTTCTCGTTCTTCTGGTTGAGAATCGTATCGACGGCGAGGGCGGTCTTTCCGGTCTGGCGGTCGCCGATAATCAACTCGCGCTGTCCGCGCCCGATAGGGAACATGGAGTCAATGCACAGAATCCCGGTTTCGAGGGGCTTGTCTACGGGCTGACGCTCTAAAATTCCCGGCGCGGGAATCTCGATGGGGCGGTAGCCGTCGAATTTAATCGCGCCCTTGCCGTCGATGGGCGTGCCGAGGGCGTCGACGACGCGCCCGAGGAACTGAATCCCGACGGGCATGCCGGCGGTGTTGCCCGTACAGCGCGCCGTACTCCCTTCTTTTACGCTCCCGTCGTCGTGGAACAGCACACAGCCTATGGAATCCTCTTTTAAGTCCTGCACCATGCCCCGGACGCCGTTGGAAAACTCTAACACTTCGCCGTAGGCGGCGTTCGGGAGGCCCTTCACGCGGGCGATACCGTCGCCCACAGACGCCACCTCCCCGCGCTCCTCGCGGAGTACGTCCGGCGAAAACTTCTCCATCGTGTCGCGCAACAGCGGCATAATATTTTTGGGGCCCGCGGGAAGCTGGGCCATTTTGTCGCGGAACTGCCGCAAGCGGCCCTCAAGGCTCCAGTCGTACAAGTCGCGGTCAACGTGCAGACGGAATCCGCCGGAAAGCTCCGGCGTCTCCTCCCACTCAATCGGGGCGTCGAAATCGTAGGTTCTCTGTACGAACGCGCCGAGACGCCGCTTCTGTTCTTCGGTAGGGGGCGCGTCGCTCTGCAACACGACCCGGTGTTTCGTCTCAGCCATTGTCTGCCTGCTTTCTCTCCGCCGCGTCTAAAAACGCGTCCAGCGCTTCCCCGCCCGACTCCATGACCAGTTTCTCTACCATCTCGACCGCCATCGCCCGTACTTCCTCGTGGGCGTCCTGCAACACCTTCTGACTGCGGATTTCCGCCGTCTTGCTCGCGGTACTGATGATTTTCCGGGCCTCCGCGCGCGCTTGTTCGAGTTGCAGACGCTTTTCGGCTTCGAGTTCCTCGCTGGCTTCGGCCTTCTGCCGCTGGATTTCCTCGTCCGCGTCGAGAATCATCTGCTCGTACTTCTGCCGGAGCTTTTCGGCCTCGGTCTCGTTCTTCGACGCGGCGGCCTCGCGTTCCCCGTACACGCTCATGCGCTTGGCCATAAACTGCTTGACGGGCTTGTAGAGCAGGAAGTACAGCCCCGCCGCGAGAATGGCAAAGTTCAGCAGGTGTAGCAGAATCTGTTGAAAGTCAATATTCAGTGGCATTCCCTCTGCACCCGCCTTTACAGGACAAAGATAATCAGAATGGCCACGAGCAGGGCGTAGATAATCGCCGTCTCGATGAACACGAGGCCCAACATCAGCGTAGAGCGGATTTCCCCGGCGGATTCGGGCTGACGGGCAATGCTCCCGTTCGTCTTGGCGACGGCGATACCCATCGCCACGGCGCCCGCCCCGGCGGCGAGGCCCACTGCGATTCCGCACGCGATAGCCTTGCCGGAGACAATCTGCCCCTCACTCTGCGCGGCGCTCATGGCCATTTCGGGCGGCATATCCGCGGGGGCGGCGAGCGCCGGGACGGCGAACAGTCCCGCCAGCAGGAAGGTCAACAGGAGCAGGGCGTATACTTTCTTGTGTTTCATGGTGTTCTATCCCCCATCAAGGTATTTTCTTTCGACTGCTTTCGACCGTCCGGCGAAAGCAGAGGCTTTCATGCGGACAAGTCCACGGAGTTTTCTTTCGGCTCCTCTTCCTCCGTGACTTCGTGGTAGAGATCGGAAGAGCGTCGTGTAGGGAAAGAGTG
>CAMHDB010000011.1 GCA_946183715.1 uncultured Oscillibacter sp. | reverse complement strand
CCGGGGCCACTCAATCCCTTGTGGAGTGGCGGCTCTCGGATTCCGAATGATCATACGGGAAAGGGGAGTAGATTCCATGAAATACATTGACGCGGACAAACTGAAAGCGGCGGCGGAACTCTGCTGGGAAAACACCGGGGATTTCATCGGGCTGATTGACGCGTCGCCCGCCGCCGACGTGATTCCGGTCAGACACGGTCACATTCTGGAAAACAACGACGGAGCTTTTACCTGCTCCGTATGCGGAGAGCGCTACATTATGAAAGCGAACTACTGCCCGAACTGCGCGGCGCGGCTTGACGGGCCTGTTTCCTATGTCGCCGGGACTTATCTCGACTGGGACAACGGGCGCTACTGTCCCGGGTTCGGAAAGGACGACCGCGAGTTACAGGAGGAGTACGAGAAGGAGATAGAGCTGATATGGAAAAAGCAGGAATTGACTTGATACAATATCTCAGTGAGAGCACGAAGATTTACGACATCCCGGTGGAAAGGCTGATTCCCTACGCCGGAAACCCGCGTCTGAATGATGAGGCTGTCCCGGCAGTCGCGGAGAGTATCCGGCGTTTCGGATTCAAGGTGCCGATGGTTATCGGCGCGGATTTCGTGGTTGTCGCGGGGCACACGCGCCTGAAGGCCGCGAAAAGTCTGGGGTTGCGAACCGTGCCCTGTATCATGGCGGACGACCTGACGGCGGAGGAAATCGACGCGTTCCGCCTCGCCGACAACAAGACCGGGGAGCTTGCGCAGTGGGACGAAAAAGCCCTGATTGCGGAGTTACAGCGTCTGGCGGCGCTGGACAATCCTCCGGACATGGCCGCGTTCGGCTTTGAGGACTTGGACACCATGCTGGCGGAACTCGCGCGGACGGAGGGGGCGTCACTGGCGGCGCTGGAGAACGCGGAGGAGGATATCGACCTTGAGGCCGCGCTGGCGGCGGAACCGCGAATTGCGCGCGGGGAGGTGTGGCGAATCGGGCGTCACGTTCTGATGTGCGGCGACAGCACGAAGGCCGCCGACGTGGCGAAACTGACGGACGGCGTACAGGCTGACTTGCTTATCACCGACCCGCCGTATGGCGTCAGCTACGAGAGCGGCGGCATGACGATTGAGAATGACGACCTTGCCGGGGAAGCGTTCGTATCCTTCCTGAAAAACGCCTTCACCGCCGCCGACGCTGTAATGAAACCGGGTGCGGCGTTCTACATCTGGCACGCGGACTCCAAGGGCTGGGAGTTCCGGCAGGCTGTCCGGGACACGGGCTGGACGGTTCGTGAGTGCCTGATTTGGGTCAAAAATTCGCTGGTGTTGGGGCGGCAGGACTACCAGTGGAAGCATGAGCCTTGTCTGTACGGCTGGAAGGGCGGCGCAAGTCATTTGTGGTGCAATGACCGCGCACAAACAACGGTACTGGAATACGACAAGCCGCAACACAACGACATACACCCGACCATGAAGCCCGTGCCGCTGTTTGAATACCAGATTCGGAACAGTTCGCTCCCGGAGGCGGCGGTTCTGGACTTGTTCGCGGGTTCTGGGACGACGGGCGCGGCCTGTGAGCGTTCCGGACGGACGGCGTACCTGATGGAGTACGACCCGCACTACGCGGAGGCCGCGCTTGCGCGTCTGGAAAAGCTGACGGGCGGACAGGCTGTGAAAATCCGGGAGTAAACGGGATATTCTGACGGAAAAGAGCGGCGGCGGGGCCGCTCTTTTTATTGCCTTTTCGCGGCGATTACGCTATAATTTCAAGGGAACATCCGTTTCAATTTCGCGACTTACAGGGGGGCGGCGCTGTGACAGGCGGGGAACTCAACGAACTGTTTATACTCCGGAGAGACCTCCGGACGGCGGAAGAGTTGCTTATGTCACTCCGTGCCGCCGCCGACGTTCCCGGCGTTCCGGACGTGTCGGACGCGCCGCGCGCGAACAGGCCCCGCGACACCGTGGGGAATCTGCTCTCGGAGATTGACGATTTGTCGGCGCGGGCGGACAAACTGCGCGGGGAAATCGAACGCCGGGAGGCGTCCGCCGCCGCGTTTATCCGGGGCATTGACGACAACCAAACCCGGCTGATTTTCCGGTTACGTTTCATGCGCGGCTGTACGTGGAAACAGATTGCGCGGACAATTGGAGGACACAACAGCGTCAACAGCGTGAAAATGCGTTACGTCCGCTACCTGAAAAGTTGTGACGCGATGTTACCCGATGTTACTTGATGTTACGCTTTCCGGTGTGCTATAGTACAATCACAAGAAAAGACAAGTGGAACCTTCGCCGAAAGGCGGGGGTTCTTTATTCTGTGGAAGGTGGTGGAATGTCGTGGAGTGAAAACCCGTGGGAGCGTCAGGAGGGCGAGAGCGGGAAGGCCTACGAGGCGTTCGCGGCGTACCGCGACATGGGCGCGGCGCGTACTGTCTCCGCCGTGGCGCGGCAGTTACGCAAGAGCCGCGCGTTGGTTGACCGCTGGAAGCGTCGTTGGAACTGGGCGGAGCGCGTCCGAGCCTACGACCGCGAACTGGAACGCGCCGCGCATGAAGAGGCGTTACAGGCCGTGCGGGAGATGTCACGGCGTCACATTGGCATGGCGGTCAGGATGCAGTCGAAGGGGCTGGAAGGCCTGACGGCGCTGAAGCCGGGGAAAATGCGGACAAAGGATGTCGTGGCGCTGATTCACGAGGGGACGAAGCTGGAGCGCGATTCGCGCGCCCGGATAGTGGAGGACACCGCGCCGCGGGACGGCGACGAATACGAATACGACTTCCCGGAGGACGACTTGTGAAGGAGTTTGCGAAGAGATTCTATAAAAGTCAGGCGTGGAAGCGTTGCCGCGACGCCTACGCGAAATCGGTTTCCGGGCTGTGCGAACGGTGTCTCGCGAAGGGGCTGTACGTCCCGGGGGAAATCGTCCACCACAAAACGGAGCTGACGCCCGACAACATCGGCAATCCGTCCGTTTCGCTGTCGTGGGACAACCTGCAACTGGTCTGCCGCGACTGTCACGCGGAGTTGCACGGCGCGGCGCGGCGGTACCGTGTTGACGAACTGGGCCGCGTGTTGCTGTAGGCCCCCCTGTCCGGAATTTTGGAGGCCCCCCGT
This sequence comes from uncultured Oscillibacter sp., assembly GCA_946183715.1. Classification (GTDB taxonomy): domain Bacteria; phylum Bacillota; class Clostridia; order Oscillospirales; family Oscillospiraceae; genus Oscillibacter. The sequence goes on along the minus strand of CAMHDB010000011.1, from coordinate 12,856 downwards.
GGGACCGGCGAGGGGAACGACAGAAGAACCGCTTCCGGGGGGCGCGGTTTTTTGAAAAAACTTTTTTGGGAGGCGGCGGACGTGGACGAAAAAAATCTCAAAGCGAAGGCCGAGCGGATTCTGGAGGAGGCGAAGGCGCGCGGACTGCAAAACGACTTCTTTTTCAGTACCACGCTCGACCGCTACATGGAGCAGTTGAAGATTCTCGAACGCCTCAAAGTCGCGATTCACGCGAAGGGCCTGACGGTTACAAAGCAGTACACAAAAGGTAGCAAAAACGTTTACGCGAACCCGCTGATTGGGGAGTACAACAAGACGGCCTCCGCCGCCAACGGGACGGTTACGACACTGCTGAACGTACTCCGGTCTCTGGACGGGGAGGAATCCCCGGGAGGAGGCAAACTGCAAACTTTGATGGCCTCGTTAGCGGACGATGAAGAATAAGTACGGTTATATCTCACGTTATCATAAGGCGATTCTCGACGGTACCGTAACGGTCGGCAAATGGGTTTCGCTATGGTATCAGTACATTGTCGACGGACTGGACGAAGGGCGCTTCTTTTACTCCGCGAAGAAGGCGCGGCTTGCGATAACGTTTATAGAAAACTTTCTGCACCATCACGAGGGCGCGCTGGCCCCCGGACTGGTCAGGCTGGAATTGTGGCAGAAGGCCATGTTGTCCGTGATATTTGGGATTCTGGACGCGGGCGGAAACCGGCAGTTCCGGGAGGTCTTTACCGTAATTGCGCGCAAGAACGGAAAGACGCTTCTGGCGGCGGGAATCGCGCAGCTCATGACGTTTCTCGACGATTACGGGGCGCGGGTGTATTTCGCGGCGACGAAGCTGGAACAGGCGAATTTGTGCTTTAACGCCTACTTGCAAAGTCTGTCGCGGGAGCCGGAACTGAGCCGGATGGCGCGCAAGCGTCGCACGGACATTTACGTACAGGCCAACAACGCGACCGCGAAGCCGATAGCGTTCAACGCGCAGAAGTCGGAAGGCTTTAACATTTCGTGCGTTATCTGCGACGAGGTGGCGAGCTGGCGCGGCGACAGCGGGCTACGCTTTTACGAAAGCCTGAAATCGTCGGGCGGCGCGCGCCGACAGCCGCTGTACTTCAGTATCAGCACGGCGGGCTACGAGAACGACGGCATTTTCGACGAACTGATGAGGCGTTCCACACGCGCCCTGAAGGGCGGTTCGTCGGAATCGCGGCTAGCGCCGTTTCTGTACGTAATCGACGACGCGGAGAAGTGGAACGACATCGGCGAATTGCGGAAAAGCAATCCGAATCTGGGCGTATCGGTGACGGCGGAGTATCTCCGGGAAGAGGCGGCTATCGCGGAGGGAAGTCTGTCCAAGAAGGCGGAGTTCCTGACAAAATACTGTAACATTAAGCAAAACAGCAGTCAGGCGTGGCTTGACGCCGAGACCGTGCGCAAGATGTCGGGGGCGGCGCTGTCGCCGGAGGACTTCCGCCACAGCTACTGCGTGGCGGGTATCGACTTATCGCAGACAACAGACCTGACGGCGGCGGTTATCGTAATCGAGCGCAACGGCGAGTTATACGTTTTCGCGAAGTTCTGGCTGCCCGCCGCGAAACTGGAATACGCGACTTCCCGCGACGCCCTGCCCTACGAAATCTATGTCCAGCGAGGACTTCTGGAACTGTCGGGCGAAAACTTTATCGACTACCACGACTGTTTCAACTGGATTGTGTTACTGATACGGCGCTATGAAATCGCGCCCGTGGTTATCGGCTACGACAGATACTCCGCGCAATACCTGATTCAGGACTTGAACGCCTGCAATTTGCGGACGGACGATGTCTATCAGGGCGACAACCTGTGGGGCGTTCTTCAGGAAATGGAAGGGTTGTTTAAGGACGGCAAAGTACACATCGGCGACAACGATTTGCTAAAGATACACCTGCTCAACGCGGCGATTAAATGGAGCGCGGAGCGTGGGCGCGGGAAGCTGGTGAAAATCAGGTCGAACGCGCACATAGACGGTGCGGCGGCGCTGGCGGACGCGTTCACGGTTCGTCAAAAGTGGTCGCCGGAACTCGGGGAACTGCTGAAAAACGCAAGAAAAACCGCCGATAACGGCGGTCAAAACGGATAAGCTGGATGGCCCCGCGTGTGCGGGGAAAACGACTACCACGACTGTTTCAACTGGACTGTGTCGGGAGCACCCCCGCGTGTGCGGGGAAAACACTTATCCGTATACCAATATTATATCACTCCGAAACGCATATGTAAAGGGGCTTTTCGGATTTTCTGGAACGGAGGATACGATGGCAAAACTAAACATCCGGGGACTGTTCGAGAAAATCTTCCGTCCGGAAAAGAATCGGGAGTCCGAACAGGCGCTTACACAGGCGCGGGGCGTGTTCGAGACGCTGACGGGCTACCAGCCGTCGTTTACGACGTGGCAGGGCGAAATTTACGAATCCGGCCTTGTTCGCGCGGCGATTGACGCCCGGGCGCGGCACATATCCAAACTGGAAGTCAAGATACACGGCGCGGCGAATCCGGCGTTGCAAGCGGCCCTCCGGCACGGCCCGAACCCGTGGCAGACGTGGAGCCAGTTCCTTTACCGCACTTCTACGATACTGGACGTACACAATACCTGTATTATCCTTCCCACGCTGGACGATAAGCTAACCGTAAGCGGATTCTTTCCGGTTGTCCCGATAAACTGTGAACTCGTAGAGTACGGCGGGGAGCCGTGGCTACGCGTACAATTCGCGCGCGGAGGCCCCGCCGCCGTGGAGCTGAAACGCTGTGCGGTACTGACAAAACACCAGTACCGGAACGACTTTTTCGGGGAGACCAACAGCGCCCTCGACGATACGATGAAGCTGATTCACATTCAGAATCAGGGTATCGAGACGGCGGTCAAAAATTCGGCGACGTACCGTTTTATGGCGCGTCTGAACGTGCCGCTGTTCGATGAGGATGTCACAAAAGAAAGACAGCGTTTCACGGAAATGAACCTGTCCGGCGAGGCGGACAATCCGGGCGGAATGCTTCTTTTTCCGACGAGTTATAACGATATCAAGCAAATCAACTATTCGCCGTACACGGTCGACGCCGCGCAAATGCAGCTTATCAATGAGAGCGTGTCGAACTACTTCGGGGTGAACGCCAAGGTTATGCAGAACTCCGCGACGCCGGAGGAACTCGACGCCTTTTTCGCCGGGGCAATCGAGCCGTTCGCGATACAGGCTTCGGAGGCGTTGAGCCGCGCGGCGTTCACCGACCGCGAGCGGGCGCAGGGTTCGCACATCACGGCCAGCGCCGACAGATTGCAGTACATGACCACGCGGGAAAAAGTCGAGCTAGCGCGGCAGTTAGGCGACCGTGGTGCGATGACGATTGACGAAATTCGGCATCTTTTCAACTATGAGCCGCTTCCGGGCGGAGCCGGACAACGTGTGCCTATCCGGGGAGAGTATCACGATGTAAGCGCGATGAAGCCCAAAGACGCATAAAAAAACCGCCGATGACGGCGGTCAAAACGGATAAGCGGGACAGCCCCGCGTGTGCGGGGAAAACTTCACCGGGGCAATCGAGCCGTTCGCGATACAGGGAGCACCCCCGCGTGTGCGGGGAAAACCATTTTCTGACGCCGCGTTTCGATTGTGTTCAGGGAGCACCCCCGCGTGTGCGGGGAAAACGCTTATCCGTACACCGATACTATAGCACACCGAAGCGCGTATGTAAAGAGGAAAAAGGGAGTGTGACATATGAAATGAAGGAAAAGGAATGCCGGGCTTTCATGGAGTTCCGCACCCTGACGGACGAGCAAAGCCCGTATATCGTCACGGGTTACGCCTGTACCTATGATAGGTATCCGCTTTTCGGAAGATTTCACGAGCGGATTACGCGGGACGCGTTCGCGGGGGCGGATTTGTCGGACGTAATTTTCCAGTACGACCACGCCGGGAAGGTGTACGCGCGGACGAGTAACGGCACGTTACAGGTCACGCCCGACGAAAGAGGCCTGTTTATCCGGGCGGATTTGTCCAAAAGCGCCGCCGCCAAGGAACTTTTTGAGGAAATCCGGGCGGGACTGATAACCAAGATGTCGTTCGGTTTTCGCGTGGCGCAAGACCACGACGAGGACGACGGATACACACGGGTTATCGACCGTGTCGCCAAAATTTACGACGTTTCCGCCGTGTCTCTTCCGGCGAACGATAACACGGAAATCAGCGTTTCGGCGCGGGACTTTTTCCACGCCGTAGAGGAACGAAAAGCGCGCGCCGCGCTGGAATTACGGCGGCGCAGACTTCAAGTAAAAATGAAAGCGGGGTACAAATGATGAGTGAACCGAAAGCCAACGATAACACAACCGTAACCGAACCGAATCCGACGCTCTCCGAGGACAGGAAGCGCGAAATTCGCGCGATGGACGCCGCGCGGATTGAGACGCGCCGCGCGGAAATCCGCGACGCCATTCCGGAGGCCGACGCGGCGGCGCTGGACGCGTTCGAGGCGGAGCTGGGCGAGCTGGAGACGCGCGCGAAGGAACTGAACGAAATCGAAACGCGGCGTCAGAAAATGCGGGAGGTTATCGGCGGCGGCGGGACTGTGCTTGCCCGAGCGCCCGCCGTCACGGAAAAGCGGACGCTGGAAAGCGTTATCGCGTCGGAGGCCTACCTGAACGCGTTCGCCAGCGATATCAAGCACAACACCGACCGCGAATGCCGCGCTTTGCTTTCCGACCTTGTGACGGGCGGAAGCGTGCCCGTGCCGACATACATTTCCGAGCGCGTACAGACGGCGTGGGAGAAAATGTCGATACTCCCGCGCATTCCCCGCACGCAGATTCCGGGCGTGGCGAAGTACCCCTTTGAGTATTCCGCCGACGACGCCGCGACGCATACGGAGGGAGCCGCCGCGCCCACCGAGGAAAACGCACAGTTGGGCTCTGTTTCCGTCACGCCGACGATGAGAACGAAGTGGATTTCCTATTCCAAGGAAGTGGAAATCATGACGGGCCGGGCTTATGTCGATTATCTTTTCAACGAACTCGAATACCGGATTCTGAAAAAGTGCGAGGACGACCTGATTCAGGCGATTCTCGACGCCTCCGCGACCATGACGGAGAGCGCCGTCAACGTCAGCGCGCTGACGCCTTCCGCGTTTGACGCAAAAACAATTTTCGCGGCGCAGGCCCCGCTCTCCTCCGAGGCGACAAACCCGGTTGCCATCATGAACCGCCAGACTTATTTCAACGTGTTCATGTCGCTGACGGACACCACGGAGCGCCCCATTTACAATGTCGTCACCGAAAACGGCAAGCCGTCCTATTACCTCAACGGCATCCCCGTGCTGTTCTCCAACAAACTCGCGCAGGGTGCCAACGCGCAGATTATCGTAGGCGACCTCGACGGGGCCGTGTGCAATCTGCCGGAAGGCTACGGCGTCCAGTTCGTCCGCGACCCCATCACGCTTGCCACGCAAAGCCTGATTAAAATCGTTGGCAGTATGTACGTCGGTTTCGGCCTGATTCGCCCCGGCTACTTTACCAAAGTCACGCTGACCCCCGCCGCCAGCGGCGGAAACGGCGGCTGACAGGAGGTGTGCGCGATGGTAACGGCGGAAGTTTTGAAAGTCTGTACGGTAACGTGTCAGCCGGGTTCGGTGGTGGAGATTGACGAACGGCAGTTCCGTTTGTTGGGCGACGCGGTATGCTATCTCCCGGACGACGTGGAAATTAAAATCCTAGACCCCGACGCCGACCCGGAAAGCGTAGCGGCGGGCATTCCGGAACCCGTGGCGGCGGGTGTGGAAACCGCGCCGGAAACGGGCAAAAAGAAGGCCGCGCGGAAGAAGGGATAGCCCATGAGCCTCATGCTGAATCCTGTCAAACTGGCGCTCCGCGTCACAACGGCGGCTTTCGACAAGGAAATAGAATCGCTGATTGACGCGGCGCTTCTGGATTTGGATGTTGCGGGCGTCAGCGTTTCCTCGGCGAGTATGGACGCGGATAATCCGCTGATACTCCGCGCCGTCACCACGTACTGCAAGCTGTATTTCGGCGAGCCGGAGCGGGTGGAGTTCTGGGACAGGCTGAAGGCGTCCTACGACGAACAGAAGGCGCAGTTGAGTATGGCGACCGGGTATCGCCGGAGCGGATAGGGGACGACGCACAATGAACCGTTCCACGCCTGTAGAACTGATTTCCACGCCGCGCGAACAGGCCGCGGACGGCGTGTTCCGCGCCGGGGAGGAGACCGCCCGGACTGTATTCGCAAACGTCAAATCCGCCGCCCAAACGGAATTTCACAAAGGTTTTCGCAACGGCTTGAATCCGCAGTTCGTGTTTACAATGTTCTGCTACGACTACGAGGGCGAAAGCGTCGTGGAATACGGGGGTTGCCGCTACGCGGTTTATCGGAACTATCACATTCCGGGGACGGACTACGTGGAACTCTACGCCGAACGCAAAGGAGGGACGAACGTTGCCGAAAGTGACTGATGATATCGGAAAGGCCATGTTCGATATCCTGCAAAGCTATTGCGGGGATGTGGAGAAGGTCGTGCGCAAGACGGTGAAGGATGTCAGCCGGGAGGCGTCGGAGCGTTTGCGTTCGACTTCTCCGCGCAAAACGGGCGAGTACGCGAAGGGCTGGAAGGTCAAACAAACGCGCGACGCTCCGAATTACGCGGAGGCTACCGTATACGAAAGCAAAAAGCCGGGACTGGCCCACCTGCTGGAACACGGGCGCAAGGCGGGGAAAAAGAATGGTTATCCTTATCCCGCCGCGCCCGCGAAACCGCACATTCAAAAAATCGAAGAATGGGCGGCGGAAGAGGTCGTAAAAAGACTGGAGAGCAAACTATGACAACGCGGGAAGTGCGGGACATGATAGCCTCCGTCGGCGTTCCCTTTGCCTACTACCAGTTCCCGGAGAACACAGCGCAGGCCCCGCCCGTACTGTGCTTTTACTACGCCAAATCGCGGAATTTCCACGCCGACGACACAGTTTACGCCGCCGCCGAGGAGCTTATCGTAGAACTCTACACGCCGGAAAAGCGGTTCGATTTAGAGGCGCGAATCGAGGAGGCGTTCAACGCGCGGGGGCTGGCGTGGACGCGCGAGGAAAGTTTCCTGAAAGCGGAACGCCTGATAGTGGAAGTCTACCGCCTGACGGTGCCGCTGGAAAAGGGGGGATAACGACGGAGAACAAAGTACGCTACGGCCTGAAGAACGTGTACTACGCGGTCAAGGCGGCGGACGGCTACGCGACGCCGGTAGCGTTACCCGGCGCGATATCGCTTACGATGAGCGCGAACACGGCGCGGAAGATACTCACGGTGGACGAAACCGAAGCGGGCGCGGCGGAAGTGCTCGTAAACTACGCGGGGGAACTGACGCTCGCGCGGATTCCGGACGCGTTCCGGGCCGACTGCCTCGGCGAACAGACGGACGGCAACGGCATGAAGTACGAGACCGCCGCCCCGGTTACGGCGCGGTTCGCGCTGTTGTTCGAGTTCGACGGCGACGCCCACGCGACGCGGCACGTATTTTATAACTGTTCGGTGTCGCGCCCGGGCGTGGCGGGGCGGACGGTCGTCCCGGACGAGGGGCCCGACCCGTCGCAGAATACGGAGACGCTGACGATTACCGCCGCCGCGCGGAGTGACGGACTTGTAAGGGCGCGCTGTAGTCCCGGCGACGCGGCCTACGATACGTGGTTCGAGGGCGTCAGCCTGCCCGCGTTCGAGCCGGAAATCATTTATACGTAACCGATAAGGAGGACAGAGTATGCCGGAGAACAAAGTACGCTACGGCCTGAAGAACGTACACTACGCGCTTTTGACAGAAGACGCGAACGGCTTGATTACCTACGGGATGCCGAAGCGGATACCCGGGGCGATTTCCCTCAGTCTTTCGGCGTCGACGGCGCGGAAGATTCTGGCCGCCGACGACACGGATTACTGGGCGGCGGAGTCCATCGCGAGCTACAGCGGGGACGTGAATTTCGCGCTGATTCCGGACGAGTTCCGCGCCGACTGCCTCGGCGAACAGGCGGACGGAAACGGTGTGAAATACGAAACCAGCGACCCCGTAACGGCGCGCTTCGCGTTCCTGTTCGAGTTCGACGGCGACTATTACAAGACGCGCCACGTACTGTACAACTGCACGGCGTCGCGGCCCGCAATCGCCGGGCAGACGGTCAACCCGGACGACGGCCCCGACCCGTCGCAGAGTACGGAGACGCTGACGCTGACCGCTTCCGCCCAGAACAGCACCGGATATATCAAAGCCCGTTGCAAGTCCGGCGACAGCGCGTATGGAAATTGGTTTACGTCGGTTTACGTGCCGGAAGTTGCCGCGCTTGGCGGATGAGGTGACAGGACATGACGAAAGAAGTACAACTCGGCGGACAGGTGGTCAAACTCCGCGCGACAGGCAGTCTGCCGCTGGCCTACAGGGTGTTGTTCAACCGCGACCTGTTGCGGGACATGGACAACTGGCGCGAACAACTCCGCGCCCGTCTGGAAGAGGCGGAAGGCGTCGCGGAAGTAGCGGAGACGGACGCGCCCGAAGGCGTCGCCGGGGAGACGGAAGCCGCCGCCGCGGCGGAAGTCACGGAGGAAGCGCCCGCCGCCGCGAACGAAATCCTGTACACGATGGATATCGCCCTTATCGCGCGTCTGGCCTACGCAATGGCCAAGAGCGCGGAGCCGTCCATTCCGGGGAGCATGACGGAGTGGCTGGACACGCTGGAATCGCCGAACGCGCTCTACATCCTCACCGGAGAGGTACTGCAACTCTACAACAACGGCTTTGAGACCACCGTCGAGGCAAAAAAAAATATCCCGCCACTGCCCGCCCCGTAACGACGGCGCTGTATTTGCTACGGATTACGCAATTAGGGCTTTCGATGTCCGACCTTGACCGCATGACGCCCGGGATGGTGCTGGACATGTACGCGGAGCGCGCCAACGACGAAGTAACCTACGACCGAATCGCGACGCAGGAGGATTTCGACAAATTTTGACGGAAAGGGGGAGGGTCCGGAATGGCTGGAAAGCGCATACAGGGAATTACGATTGAAATCGGGGGCGACACCACCAAACTGGCCGCCTCCCTGAAGAATGTCGACAGCTCCATCAGCGCGACGAAGCGGGCGTTGTCGGACGTGGACAAACTGCTCAAACTTGACCCGTCCAATACGGAACTGCTGGCGCAAAAGCAAAAGCTGTTGGGCGACGCGGTAACGCAGACGAAAGAACGCCTTGCGAAATTGCGCGAGGCGTCGGAAGCGGCGGCGAAAACGAAAGATAACTATGACGCGTGGAAAGCGAAAGTCACGCCGTTATGGCAGGAAATCGAGAAAACGTCGAATCACCTCAAAGACCTGAAAAAGAAGCAGGAGGAAATGAGGGACGCGGGGGAAATCGACAGCGACGCCTACAAGGCGCTACAGCAGGAGATTGACGCCACGTCCGGACACCTGAAGGAACTCCGGGAGCAGGCGAAGAAGGTTACGGAGGAATTTGGGCACCCGGTGTCCCCGGAGAAATACGACGCCTTACAGCGCGAGATTATCGAGACGGAACACGACCTGAAAGGGCTGGAGGAGGCGTCGAAGGACACCGGGGAGGCCGAACAGAAATTAGGCGAACAGAGCGCGGAGGCCGGGAAGGGCTTACAGGTTCTGGGCGACGTTGCGAAAACAGTCGGGACAGCGCTGGCGGCGGCGTTTGCGGCATCGTCCGCCGCCGTGCTGGCGTTCTCGAAATCCGCCGTGGACGTGGGGAGCGCGTTCGACAAGTCCATGTCGCAGGTTGCTGCGACGATGGGCAAAACAACGTCGGAAATCGGGAATCTCCGCGACTTTGCGCAGGAAATGGGCGCGAAAACGGCGTTTTCGGCGACACAGGCCGCCGACGCGCTGAATTACATGGCGCTCGCCGGATACGACGCGCAGACCTCCATGACAATGTTGCCGAACGTGCTGAATTTAGCGGCGGCGGGGTCGATGGAGTTGGCGTCGGCGTCGGATATGATAACGGATTCGCAGTCGGCGCTTGGCCTGTCGCTGGAGGAGACTTCCGCACTGGTTGACCAGATGGCGGCGGCGTCCTCGAAGGCCAACGCGAGCGTGTCGCAGATGGGCGCGGCAATCCTGACAGTCGGCGGCACGGCGAAAACTCTGGCCGGAGGCACAACCGAACTGAATACCGTTTTAGGCCTGTTAGCCGACAACGGCGTAAAGGGTGCGGAGGGTGGTACAGCGCTCCGTAACGTTATCTTATCGCTGACCGCGCCGACGGACAAGGCCGCCGCGAAGTTAAAAGAACTGGGCGTAAAAGTGCTGGACAGTTCCGGCGATATGCGGTCGATGAAGGACATTTTCAGCGACCTGAACGGCGCGTTGTCGGACTTGTCGGAGGGGCAGAAGACCGAAGTCCTTGACACGATTTTCAACAAAACCGACCTGAAATCGGTCAACGCGCTGTTGGCGACGAACGTCGAACGCTGGGACGAACTGTCGGCGGCTATCGAACACTCCAAGTACGCGGCGGAACTCATGGCCGACACGCAGTTGGACAACCTCGCCGGAGACGTGACGCTGTTTCAATCGGCGCTGGAAGGGGCGCAAATCGTCGTTTCCGACGCGCTCATGCCAAGTTTACGGGACTTTGTGCAGTTCGGCACGGAAGGAATCACGCGCGTTACGGACGCCTTCAAAAACGCGGACGTGGCGAAAAGTCTGGCGGCGGGATTCCGGGACGCCGAAGGCGTCATGAAGCCCATTCAAGAGAACGCCGACGCAATCCGGGAGAAGCTGTCGGCGTTCCGGGAGCTTGCGCCGTACTTTTCCTTCCGGGACGAAGCGGGCGAACTGGGCGAAGTCGGCGAATTAGCGGACGGGTTATATCAGGCGTTATCGCAACTGACGGCGGAACAGCAAACGAAGCTGGCGCAGGCGTGGGGACTGGACGACGCCGACGCGCTTTACGAGATACTCGACCCGGCGAACGAGTTACAATGGAAGTTGGAAAAGATGGTGGAAACGGCGGATTCCGCCATGCAAAGCGACATCAATCTAGCGAAAGCGCTGTTGAACACGGACGATTTAGCGGAGGCAAACGCGCTGTTGGACGAAACCGGGGCGCGTTACGACGAGTTACAGGAGCGCTTATCACAAACGGACGCTTCTGTTATGACAGACGGTTTCTCCGCCGCCATGCGGGAACTCCCCGCGCTGGTCGAAAACGGCGTCGGGATGATAATGGACGCGCTCCCGCAGTTCATGGAGACGGGCGCGCAGATATTAGGCGCAGTGGCGTCGGGGATTTCGGGGAATCTCCCGGCAATCGGGGAGGCGGCGTCGGGGGCGCTGGCGTTCCTCGTCGACGGCGTTATGACGGGCCTGCCCGCGCTGACGGATTCCGCCGTAAGCGCCATACAAAGTTTCGGACAGTCTATCCGTGACAATTTGCCCGCGCTCATGCAGTCCGGGCTTGAAATCGCCGTGGGGCTGTCGGCGTCCATCCGCGACAACGCCGGAAAACTGGTGGACGGCGCAATTAGTTTAGCCTTATCGTTAGCGAAAGGATTGGCGGACAGTATCCCGACGATTGTCGAAAACGTTCCGGCTATCGTAACGAATATCGCGGGGGTTATCAACGATAACGCCCCGAAAATCCTACAGGCCGGAATTGGAATTGTTGTGACGCTTGGCAAAGGGCTGATACAGGCGATTCCGACGATTGTCGCGAACATCCCGCAAATCATACAGGCGGTTGTCGCCGTGTTCACGGCCTTCAACTGGCTGAACCTCGGGAAGAACATTATAACCGCTATTAAAAACGGAATTGTCAATATGAAAACGGCGATTCCGGAAACCATGCGGAATATCGGACAAAGCGCGGAAAACTTTATCAAAAATATCGACTGGCCCGGAGTGGGAAGCGGAATTGTCAATTTCATCAAAGGCGGAATTACATCTCTGACAGATACTATCCCTAAAGCCCTGTGGGACATAGCGCAACAGGCGATTCAAAAAATTACATCCATCGACTGGGCGTCCATAGGAAAAAACATTGTCGCCGGTATAGGGGAGGGTATCGGAAAATTCGCGCACCTTGCGATTGACGCAGTTGGCGGACTTGCAAGCCGTCTGTTTACCAGAGCGGAAAAAGAACTGGATATGGCGTCGCCGTCCAAAAAATTCATATGGGTCGGCGAAATGATTGTCGAAGGCCTTAAAAAAGGCGTCTCCGACAACGAATCGAAAGCCGTATCCGAAGCCGCCAAACTCGCGCAAAGCGTCTACTCCGCCGTCAATACGGAAATCGAGCGGCAGACGAAGCGTCAGGCGCTGTCGCTTTCGGAACAGCTTGAAATGTGGCGGGAAGTACAGCGGCATTTCGAGGAGGGTTCCGACGAGTGGTGGAGCGCGCGCGATAAGGTGTACGACCTCGAAACGAAACTGGCGTCCGAACAGGCGCAGGCGATACGGGATACGTATAACGGCCTTGTGCAGTCGGTGGAGCATTTCACGAAACGCTACGGCTGGTCGACGCGCACACAGCTTTCGCAATACGAGGAAATCCGCGACCGGTTCGAGCGCAATTCGGAGGAATGGCAGGCGGCGGACGAGAAGGTTTTCGACACGCGTCAAAAGCTGTTGGGCGAACAGCAAAGCGCGTGGAGGAGTTACGCGGCGGACTTGAAAAGCGTCATGGAGAACGTCAGCGCCTTGGAGAGCGGCTATCAAAAGGAGCTGTCGAAGCGCGCCGGGGAAATCGCCAATTCCTACAAACTGTTCGCGGAGGTGCCCGCCGCGGAGGAAATTTCGGGCGGGGATTTGCTGAAGAA
>CAMHDB010000010.1 GCA_946183715.1 uncultured Oscillibacter sp. | reverse complement strand
CTACGCGGTAAGCCCCACCTGCGTCAAGCTCTTCGGCGACACCGAGATTTTCCAGAATTTCTTCCGCGGCGTCCTTGACCCGTGGGTCGCGGAGTTGCAGGAGGAAGGCTTCGAATCCACTCCCTACAACGACATCGACTGGTAATCCCAACGCGCCGCTTTCATAACGGTTTCTGACTAAGCGGAGGGGCGGACAGTTCCCCGTCCGCCCCTCCGCCCAGTTTCCGGAAGCGGACTTCTCTTACAAAGGATGCGATTCTATGGGCAAACGATATTTGAGAAGGAGACTTCTCAGTTTTTCGCTGGCCCTCTGTATGCTGCTGACGCTCTTCCCCGTAAGGACACGGGCGAGCGTCTACGAGGGCGACTGCGGCGCGGTCAACGCGTCCGATGTGCAATGGGCGTTCGACGACGAGACGGGCGTCCTGACTATCACCGGCTCCGGCCCTATGGCGGACTACTATTCCGAGTACAACACGCCTTGGACGGACTACCACAACTACGCGATTACCTCCGTGCAAATCGGGGAGGGCGTGACGCGTGTCGGAAACTACGCCTTTCAATACTGTTACAATCTGACAGAAGTAAGCCTTCCGCTAACCCTGACAAGCATTGGAAGCAAGGCTTTTGGGCAATGCAATTCACTTTCTATAGTCACTTTCCCAGAAGGTTTGGAAAGTATTGAAGACGAGGCTTTTTGCTCTTGCTCCATTTCTTCCCTGTCGATTCCGGCCAGTGTGAGAAGCGTTGGAGAAAACGCTTTCAATTCATGCACTTCCCTTTCCTCCGTAACTTTTTCTGAAGGACTGGAAAGCATCGGATATAACGCGTTTTATTATTGCGAATCTCTCACTTCCGTGACGATTCCGGCAAGCGTGAAGAGCCTCGGAGATTCCGCTTTTGGTCAGTGCTCCCGCCTTTCCTCCGTGACACTCTCCGAAGGACTGGAAAGCATTGGAAATAACGCTTTTTACGAATGCTACGTTCTTTCCTCTCTGACAATTCCGAAAAGTGTGACGTACATCGGAGGTAATGCGTTTCCCGGTTCGCTAACGCCTGATGTCTACATGGACACCTACGCGTGGCGCTACTGCATGAGCAATAACATCGCCTGTAGCGTCCTAGACGGCGACGGGAAAACCTACACAGCCGCCGGGGAGTGCGGCGCGGACGGTGACAACCTCCTGTGGAAACTCGACGCCGACGGCCTGCTGACCATCTACGGAAACGGCGATTTGAGCGATTTCGACCCCTACTACAGCGGGCCGTGGCATGACTACGCCGACCGTATTCAAACGGTTGAAATCCAGTCCGGCGTGACCTCCGTCGGCGTCAACGCCTTCTATAGCTACAACTACTCTTACCCGAATCTGACGGCGGTTTCCCTCCCGGATACCCTGACTTCCATCGGAGAGCAGGCGTTTTACAACTGCGACGCGCTGAAATCCGTGACAGTTCCGGCAACCGTGGCCGAAATCTGGAACGGCGCGTTCGGCGACTGCGAAAACCTGCTCTTGACCGTGACGGAAAACAGTCCAGCCTACGCTTACGCCCTGCGGGAAACCGTCCCGTTCAAGCTCTCCGGTAACAATACGCCCTATCGCTACGCCGCAAGCGGCGAGTGCGGCGCGGGCGTCTATTGGGCGCTCGACGGCGGCACCCTGACCATATTCGGAAGCGGCGCTATGAGCGATTTCGACCCCTATGACAGCGGGCCGTGGCATGACTACGCCGACAGCATTCAAACGGTTGAAATCCAGTCCGGCGTGACCTCCGTCGGCGCCAACGCCTTCTATAGCTACAACTACTCTTACCCGAACCTGACAGCGTTGTCCCTCCCAAACGGTCTGACTTTCATCGGAACGCAAGCGTTTTACAACTGTGACGCGCTGTCCTCCGTGACGATTCCGGACAGCGTGACCGAAATCGGCGGTTCTGCGTTCGGCGACTGCGAAACTCTGGTTTTGACCGTGACGCAAGATAGCGCCGGTTACGCTTACGCCATGGGGGAAAGTATCCCGTTCAAGTTCGTCGGCGGCGATACCACCTACGACTACGACGCCAGCGGCGTATGCGGCGCGGACGGCGCAAGCGTCTATTGGACCCTAGACGGCGACACCCTAACCGTATTCGGAAGCGGCGCTATGTATGATTACGATAACTATTACAACGTTCCTTGGAATAATTGGAGCGGTAGTGTCAAAACCGTGGACATCCACTCCGGCGTAACTTACATTAGCTACCAAGCCTTCTACGGCTTTGGCTCGCTCACATCCGTGACGCTTCCCGACAGTCTGACTTCCATCGGCGATTACGCGTTCCATGACTGCGACGCGCTCAAGTCCATTGCGATTCCTGATAATGTGACTTCCATCGCCTCTCATGCGTTTATGGATTGCAATGTGCTTGCGTCGGTGACATTTCCGGCGAACCTCATTTCCATTGGGGAAAGCGCTTTTGAATCTTGCGGCAAGCTCTCTTCCCTCACGTTGCCGAACAAGCTCGCGTCTATTGGCGGCGGCGCGTTTCGGGAATGCGACGCGTTGATAACGGTTACTCTGCCCGACAGCGTGACAAGCGTCGGCGACTACGCCTTCTATAACTGTGACGCGCTGGCTTCCCTGACTTTGTCCGCGAATCTGGCCTCGGTTGGCGACGGCGCCTTCCAATACTGCTATGCTATCCGCAACTTGTCTTTGCCCGAGAAGGTGTCGGAAATCGGGAAAGACGCTTTCAAGGGTTGCAACAGGCTGACCGCGCTGACGATTCCCGCGACGGTGAACACAATCGGTGAAGGCGCGTTCCGCGAATGCGGCGAACTCCTCCTTACCGTCACGCAGGACAGCGGCGGCCACGTCTACGCCGTGAGTGACGGCGTGCCCTTCAAGCTCGCGGGCGATACGTCGGGCGCGGTACGCGTGGGCGGCTACTGCGGTGAGAACGTCGCGTGGCTTCTCAATTGGAACAGTGGCCTTCTGGAAATCACCGGAAGCGGCGATATGATAAGCAATCCGTGGAATCCCTACAACGACAAAATCAAAACCGCGACCGTCGGCAACGGCGTCACCTCCGTTTGCGACTACGCCTTCAATTACTGCTACTCGCTCACGTCCGTGACCCTCCCCGACACCCTTACGTCTATCGGCTACCAGTCCTTCTCCAGCAGCGGCCTCACGTCCGTGAAGGTTCCTGACAAAGTGACGACCATCGGAAGTGACGCGTTCTCCTGTTGCGGCTCCCTCGCCACCGTGACTCTGCCCGCGAAGCTGACCAAGGTCGAGGCGCATGTCTTCTATGACTGCAACGCGCTCACCTCCGTCACGATTCCGGACGGCGTGTTGTCCGTTGACACGCAGGCATTCTACAGTTGCGACGCGCTCGAATCCGTGACTATCCCCGCGTCTGTGGTCTCCATCGATGACTACGCCTTCCGTGAGTGCCCCAATCTGGCCCTGATAGTGACGGAAAACTCCGAAGCGTTCGATTACGCCGTGCGGGAGAACATCACCTACAGTTTCGCCGGAAGCGATACGTTCTACCACAGAGGCTCCTGCGGCGCCGGACTGGAGGACAACGTAATCTGGATTCTGGACAGCAACAGCGGCCTGATGACCATTAGCGGCTCCGGGGTCATGCGGGACTTTGGCTCGGACGGGTATCAGCCTTGGCACGACTTCCGGAACGAAATCAAGTCCGTTTCCGTCGCCCCGGGCGTGAAGTCCGTCGGCTCTTACGCCTTCTATGACTGCGGCGCGCTGTCCTCCGTCACGATTCCCGACAGCGTGACTTCCGTCGGCCCGTATGCGTTCCAAAGTTGCGGCAAGCTCGAGTCCGTCACGCTCCCCAGTAACCTTGCCTCTATCGGAGAATGGGCGTTTGCCTACTGCGCCGCGCTCGCCTCCGTCGAAATCCCCGCGTCCGTGGACACTGTCGGCTACGCGGCCTTCTACGACTGCGACGCGCTCGCCTCCGTCGAAATCCCCGACAGCGTGACTTCCATCGGGAGTATCGCCTTCAACGACTGCGAAAACCTCGTCCTGACCGTGACGGAAAATCAGGAAAGCTACGCCTGTGCCCTGCGGGACGGCGTCCGGTTCCGTTTCGCCGGGGAGGAGAGAACCTGTCGCGGCGGCTACTGCGGCTCCGACGAAAACGGCGTGGCTTGGATTCTGGACAGCGACGGCCTTCTCGCCGTCAAGGGCTCCGGCGCTATGCGGGAGTTCGGATGGTACGGCGACACACCTTGGAACGATTTCCGGGGGGAAATCAAGTCCGTTTCCGTCGACGAGGGCGTGACTTCCATCGGCTCTTACGCGTTCCAAAGTTGCGGCGCGCTCGCGTCCGTTACGATTGCCGAAGGCGTGACGCAAATCGGCAGTTGCGCGTTCTACGACTGCGGCGCGCTCGAATCCGTGACCATCCCCGACAGCGTAACTTCTATCGGCTCTTACGCGTTCCAAAGTTGCGGCGCGCTCGCGTCCGTCACGATTGCCGAAGGCGTGACGCAAATCGGCAGTGGCGCGTTCTACGACTGCGGCGCGCTCGCGTCCGTGACCATCCCCGACAGCGTGACCTCTATCGGCGGAGAGGTGTTTTACAACAACTACGCGCTCGAATCCGTCATAGTCCCGGCTTCCGTGAAGGAAATCGGAGAAAACGCGTTCTACAACTGTCCCAACCTCATCCTGACCGTGACGAAGGACACTCCCGCGCATGACTACGCCCTGTCAAGCCATATCCGCTACCGCTTCACGGGGACGGATACCGTCTACGTAGCATGGGGCCACATCGGCGAAATAGACGAATACGGCGGTATCAGCGACAACGCGCAATGGCTGGTTACAGACGACGGCCTGCTGAAAATCAGCGGCTCCGGCCCTATGCACGATTTGGACGAATGGAACATCCCATGGTCATACAACGACCAGCACAGCATACAGCGCGTGGAAATCGACAAGGGAATCACCCGTATCGGGAATTACACGTTCTATGAATGCGACCATCTTACGTCCGTCACCATCCCGGACAGCGTGGACTCCATCGGCTACCGGGCCTTCTACGGTTGTACCGCGCTCTCCGAACTGACGCTTCCCGCCAGCGTGGACGAAATTGACGGCAGTGCCTTTGAGAATTGCGGCAGTCTGGTCGTCACCGTGCCGGACAACTCCAAGACGCGTCAGGCCGTCGGCACGGCGGGCATTCTGCACAAACTCCCCGGCTCGGAAACCGTTTACCGCGCGTTTGGCCTCTGGGGCGCGCAGGCGTCGCAGTCATGGACGCTGGAGGGCAACGGCATTCTGACCGTCTCCGGGAGCGGCGCCATCACCGATTACGCCAACAGTGACGCCACGAAGTGGGCTTACGTCCGCGACAGCATTCGCACGGTTGTTGTGCAGAACGGCGTCACGCAAGTCGGCTCCCACGCGTTCGCGAATTGCGGCAATCTGGAAAAAGCGTTCCTTCCGGCGAGCGTCAAGACGCTGGGGGCAAACGCTTTCGCGGACGACCCAAGCCTGACATTCGTCTCCCTTGAGGAAGGCCTGAACACTATCAGCGCTTCCGTGTTCTACAACTCCGGCAGGCTCACCGCCCTGACCGTGCCGGAAAGCGTAAATTCCATCGGCTCCGACGCCTTTACGACGTACTATTATAATTACGGCGACACGCCCCTTACGCTGACCGTCTACAGCGGGAGTACCGCCGAGACCTACGCCGAAACCTATGGTATCCCGCATACGACCCTCACGCGCGGGACGGCGAAAGTCAGCGGCGTGGAGCTTAACGAAAGTTCCCTGATGATAAGCCCCGGACAGGTCGTCTACCTGACCGCTTCCGTACAGCCCGAAGACGCGGAGAACAAGGACGTTGCGTGGAGTTCGAGCAACCCCGAGGCGGTTTCCGTGGACGCGCACGGCATTGTGACGGCGCTTGCCGAAGGCGCGGCGCAAATCACAGCCACCACGGCGGACGGCGGGAAAACCGCCTCCTGCGCCGTAACCGTCCTGTCACAGATTCCGGTATCGGCCATCGTGCTCAGCGTCTCCAAGAAGGCCCTGACCGTCGGCGACGACTTTGTGCTCACGGCGACGGTTTACCCGGAAAACGCCTCCGAACAGACCGTAACATGGTCTACGTCCGACGAAAAAATCGCTTCCGTCAGCGAAAATTACTACGGCTACGGCCCCAATGTGGTGAACGTCAAAAAAGAGGACTCCGGGAGCGCGGTTATCACGGCCCGTTCCGCTGACGGCTCCGTCGTGGCGGAATGCGAAATCGTGGACCATCTGGCGGTCACGGGCGTCCGGATTGACAAGAAATCCATCATTCTGAAACAAGGCGGCGAAGACACCCTCTCCGCGACCGTCCTGCCGGAAGGCGCCACCAATGACAAAGTAACGTGGTATTCCACGAACAGCGACATTGCCACGGTCACTGAGGACGGCAGAGTAACCGCCGGAAGCAACAAAGGCAAGGCGACACTCGTCGCCACCACGGCGGAGAACGGCTTTACGGCGTTCTGCCTTGTGGAAGTGACGGCGGATGTCACGAACGTGGAGGGAATCACGCTGGACTGCGACAGCATTCCCGCGCTGGGGTTCGGCGCGTCCAGACAGCTCGTCGCCACGCTTACCCCGGCCAACGCGACCAATCAGGCCGTCACATGGACATCCACCGCGCCGGAAGTGGTGGCCGTGTCCGACAACGGCGTCGTGACCGCGCTGGAGAAAGGGAAAACCGCCGTCGTTACCGCCAAGACCGCGGACGGAGGACACGTCGCTTCCTGCGTCGTGACGGTCTCCGACTTGGCCGCTCCCTCGGAACTGATTGTTCACCTGCCATACGGCGTGACGGCGCTAGAGGCGGTGCAGGGTTCGCCGCTGAACCTCGCCGGCGTGTGGGTCGAAGCGCTCTACGGCGACATCTCGGAGGAGGTCAGCGACTACTCCGTGTACGATTACGACCGCGACCACATCGGGGCACAAAGCGTCGTCGTCTCCTATCAGGGGAAGAGCGCTCCCCTTGACGTGATGGTCGTGGCGCGCCACGCCGAACGCGTGTTCATTGCGCAAAGCCCCGAAAAGCGGGAATACAAAATCGGCGAGGCGCTGGACTTGTCGGGCCTGATTCTGCAGGCGGAGTACAACGACCAGACGCTGGAACCCATCAAGGACACTTCCCAAATGACCGCCGTCGGTTTCCGCTCGGACGCGGCGGGCACGTACCCGGTCACAGTCACATGGAACGGCCTCTCCGTCGCCTTCTACGTGACGGTTCTCGCCGAATCGGACGAGCCCGTTGTGCTGAGCGCGCCGAAGATGAACATTGTAGGCTATCCGGGCGGAAAGCGCGTGGAGTTGAGCGCGGTTTCGGGCGCCGAAATCCGCTACGAGTTCGGCGACAGAACCCCCTCCTTTGATTCCACGCTTTACCGGGAGCCCATTCTTTGCACGGAGTCGACCGTCGTCAGGGCGGTGGCGTTCCTGAACGGGGAATCCAGCGCGGTGACTGTCAGCCGCGTATTTGTCGACCGGGCGGAGCCTCCCGTGGCAAGCCATGACAACGGGGCGCAACTCCCCGCCGGGACGCTCGTCACACTGCGCACGTCCACCGACGGCGCGTCGATTCGTTACACCACCGACGGGAGCGACCCGACGCCGGACAGCCTGCTTTACAGCAGCGGCGTCCTTGTCAACGCCAGCATGACCCTGAAAGCCATTGCCGTAATGGACGGCGCCCGGAGCAGCGAAGTATTCGAGGCAAGCTATGCGGCGGAGAACCGGACGGACGCCCAGAGCGCCGCCACGATTTCCATCGGTTCCGTGACCTCCCGCGCCGGCGAGCGCGCCTCCGTGCCCGTGTACCTGTTCACCGACGCCAACCAGAAAGTGACGTTCTTCCGCTTCACGCTGAGTTTCGACGGACGCGCTTTCGAGTACGCTTCCATCGCCCCGGCGAAGGGAGTCGCCGCTTCTAATCTTATGGTTTCCTCCGGCGCCAACAGCGGGAGCGTCACGGTCATGTACGACGCCCCCGACGGGAGCGCCATGGAGAGCGGCGAGGCCTTCACGCTGACGCTCCGCGCCCGGGACAGTTCGGAGGACGGCGAATATGCCATGCTCCTGTCCGCCGGGGACGGAATCACGATAAGAGCCGCCGACGCGAAGCCCCTCGTAGTCAACCCGACCCCCGGCGTGATTACGCTTTCGGGTTCCCATAACTCCCAGCTCACCGGGGAAATCGCCTTGCAGGACGGCGACGGCAATGTGATAGGCAGTACGAAGGAAGCCTTGCGGGACGGGCAGAACCAAATCAACGTCAGTTTCGCCCTCGACCCCTACACCCAGAGCAATGGCGCCCTGACCGCTATGGCGGACGTGTATCTGGTTCTGTACGACGACAAGGGCCTGATGCTTGACCTCCAGCACTGGAACATTGAACTGAAAAACGCGTGGTTTGCGTTCTCGCAGGTCAAGCAGGTGCCGCCCGCAATCAAGGGCAAAATCGACAAGATAAAAATCATGATACTCAGTGAGGATATGACGCCCGTAATGGCGGCCAGTGAGCTGTAAACGCCCCGTCTTCTATTCAAACGCCGACGCGCCGGGACTGCCTCCAACGCGGGGCAGTCCCGGGGGAAAGGAAGATTCCGCAAGATGAGGAAAAAAGTATTAAGCGCATTATTGGCTTTGGCTGTGGCGCTGTCCATGCTTCCGGGAGTGGCGCTGTCGGAGGGGTTGGAGCGGGACGGGAACACCGCGCTGTCCGGGGAGGCGGAACTCTCCGCCGCGGACGGGGAGGAGCCTGTCAGCCTGCGCATTAAGCCGCCGACAACGCAAACCGTCACGCAGGGTTCCGCGATGGACATTCGCGGACTCGAGGTCTACGCCGTCTACGCGGACGAATCCGAGCAGGCCGTGACGGACTATTCCCTGAGCGGTCTGGACACCTCCCAGACGGGAGCAAAAGCCGTAACGGTTACTTACGGCAGTCTTACGGCGACATTCCCCGTCACGGTGGAAGCCGCCCCGCAGGAAGACTATATTACGGGAATCGCCGTAATTTACAAACCGCAGAAGCGCAGTTACACGCAGGGCGAACAACTGGACATGGAAGATATCAACAACAATATGGAGGTTTGGGTCTTTCACCACTTGAGCCCTTTTGAAAAGGTAAAGGGCGACAAATGCACGGTGACGGGCTACAACCCCAACCAGCTCGGCGTGCAGACGCTGACCGTCTCTTACGGCGGCAAATCCGCGGAATTGCTCATGAAAGTCCTGCCGGGCGTCGGGCAGTCCATGCCGGACAACGTCCCGACTTTGATGGCCCCCCGCATTAACGTTGAGAGCGTGCAGGGCGGGAAGAATGTCCGCTTTACCAGAGACAGCAACGACGACAGCTCCTTCTCCTCGCAGTACCCGGGGCAAAGGACGAAAATTTATTATACGCTGGACGGCTCCGCGCCGAGCTCCGGCTCCATGGAGTACGACGGCGGCGACATTTTCCTCGGGGAAACCACCACCGTGAAGGCGGTCGCGATTCTGGGCAACGAAAGCAGTACCGTTTCCAGCGGGCGGGTATCCGTCCCGCAGGTGCTGGCGCCCAAGCCCGCCAACGAACGCCACAAGAACAATCAGGGCCCGGACGGCAGCATGACGCAATTGGAGCCGGGCACATTGGTCAGCCTCCTGTGCGACACCGCCGGGGCGTCCGTCTACTACTGGTTCGACGGGCAGTCCGCCAGCGCCGAAGACCAGCGCTACGGCAGTTCCGTCTACATCGACCGCGCCTACGCCGACGCCAACGACGTAGTCACCCTGAACGCCTACGCGGTAAAAGACGGCTGTAAGAACAGCAACGTCATGAAGCTGAGATACCAGTTGCCCCATGAGGAGCCGCCGAGAGAGGAACAGGTCAACATTTCCGTCGGGACGGCGCGGAGCCGGGCAGGGGAAGCCGTCTCCGCCTCGCTGAGCATTACTACGGAGGAATCCAGTTGCGTGACGGGCTTCACGATTACTGTCCGCTACGACCGGAGGACGTTCCGCTTTGAATCGGTCTCCCCGGCGGAGACGGGCGGCGCGCAGTCGGAAGCGGTCATTCCGGCGGGGGACTTGTTCGCCGCGCCCGACGCGGCGGCGGGGCTTGTGCGCATTATGTACAGCGGTAATCCCGTGGCCGGCGGCGAAATGTGCATGTTAAATTTCCGCGTCTACGATTCCGCCGAAAACGCGCCCTATGAGCTGACTGTGGACGGAGAATCGGCGCGGGTTTCCACCAGTACCGGGCGCCCCGTGAGTGAAAAAACCTATAACGGGACTATTTCGCTGGAGGGTTCCCACAACTCCCAACTGACGGCTGCGGTACTCTTCAGCGGTGAGGACAACCGGGACGCCTCCGCCGTGAGCGAACTTTCCGAGAGTTCCAACGTGACTGCCTCCATTTCCATTGACCGGGAATCCGTGCAGGACTACACAAGCTCCCTGCCGCGCGACGGGGTCGGCAACCCGCCCCTGACGGTCGTGGCCAGCGTGTTTGTGGCGTTCTATGACGAGAACGGCGACATGCTTGCCCTCGAAACGTGGGAAATCGACCTCTCCGACTTGGCCCGACTGCTCTTTGACCGCATGCTGGATATGCCCGGTGAGACCTGCGACATCAAAACCATGATTTTGAGCGAATCCCTGACGCCCATCATGGCCGCCGAGGAACTGTAAGGAGGAGTGTTAAGTTTCTAAAAACGTGTTCAAGGGTACGCATTTGTCACCGAAAGGTAAAAGACGCCCGAAATTTGAACGCGCTGACTTTACAGCGGGCGGAATCCCCGGAAGACACCCGTGACTACGCTTTTTGAATCAGCCGCTCCATTGCGGAAAACTTGGCGCGAAATTTGTAAAGGAGATGAAGCAACCAATGAAGAAACTGACGGCAGTTCTTCTCTCGCTGTGCCTGCTGCTGGGCTTGCTTCCCGCGGCGGCGTTTGCGACAGGAGACGAGGACAGCGGCTTTCCGTCGGGAGAACTCCGCCTTCTCGGCGAGCCGGACACGAGCGACGGCGACGCTTATGCCCAATGGAAAGCCTCCGAATACGGCGGAGACCGGGCCGCTTTGCTGGACGCGGTCGACGGGGTCATGTTTGACAACGAGTATCTGGAAGTCTGCGTCCATCCAAACGGACAGTTTACGATGGGCACCGTGGGCGGAAACCCCAATACGGAAACGGACGACCACAAACTGTTGCTCTTCGGACATCCCACGGCCTACACTTCGGAGACTGTGATTCGCGTCGACGGAGTTGACTACCGCTTCCACAGCGAGAACGTCCGTTCGTCCCATTCGGACGAGAGCGGCGAGGTAGTACGCAGTATTTCCGGCGTGGAAATCAGGCAGATTCTGACCCTCGTGGAGAATCCCATGACCGGGCGGAAAGACATCGTGCAAGTCCGCTACGAATGCCGCAACACGACTTCCGAGGCGAAAGAAGTCGGCGTGCGCGTCATGCTGGACACCATGCTGGGCGACAATGACGGCGCGCCCTTCCGCGTGGGCGAGGAGCAGTTCACCAGAGAGCGGGAGTATATCGGAAGCGACATCCCGAGTTACTGGCTTTGCTTCGACAACTTCGACAATCCCGCCGTGACCTCCGTCGGCACGCTGTACACAAGGGCGTCGGAACGCCCGGACAAAGTGCAGTTCGCGAGCTGGGGAGAGATTATGAACTCCGCGTGGGACTACCAGACGCAAAACCGCTATATGTACGACACGGCGGTTGCCGTGTACTTTGACCCCGCCATCCTCGCCCCGGACGCCACCCGGTCCGTAACGACGTATTACGGCATCAGCGAGACGACTTCCGTACCGCTTCCCGGCGAGCTGTCCATGCGGATTGTCAAGCCGGCGGCGCTGAATGACGACGGGAACGGCAATTACGAGAACAGCCCGTTCGACGTGACGGCCTATGTCAAGAACGACGGCGAAACGCCCCTGACCAACGTGAGACTCAATCTGGACTTGATGGGCAGTGACGCGCTGGAACTCGTGGACGGCGCGGAGAAGGTAATCGCCAATCTGGGCCCCGGAGCGGAAGACGCGGCGCAGTGGACAGTACGCGCCAAGCCGCAGAGCGGGGAAACGACGGTTCGGTACCGCGTCACCGGGGATTATGACGGGCAGAGCGAACAAAGCGTAGTGGAACTGGAAACCAGACTGGCCGCGCTTCCGATTTCCCACAACGTGACGTTCCAAGCCGAAGGCGCGGCCCCCATCGTCGTACAGGTGTCGCACAACGGAAGCCTTGCGGAAAGCGACATCCCCGCCGTGCCCGAAAAACCCGGCTACGTGGGCGCATGGAATGCTGGCGACTTGGCCAAACTGACCAACGTCACGCAGGACATCGCCGTGAAAGCCTCCTATGTCCCGCAGGTGCGGAGCGTCGCGCTGGACGAGACGAATCTCGCGCTGACAATCGGACAGGCGGAGACGGCGCAACTGACGGCGACGGTTCTGCCCGAAGAGGCGCCGGACAAGTCCGTGAACTGGGTAAGCTATAACGAAAGCGTCGCGACCGTGGACGAAAATGGCGTCGTGACGGCTGTCGCGGTGGGCACGGCGACCATCGAGGCCAAAGCCAACGCCGACGAAACCAAATCCGCCGCCTGCGCCGTCACCGTGGAAGCGGTTCTGACGGGAATCGAAGTCACGCCGCCCAGCCCGTGGCAAATGACGCAGGGCGACCCGCTGGACATCACCGGCCTGTCGGTGAAAGCCGTGTTCAGCGACGGCAGCAGTCAGGAAGTCACGGATTACACCCTGACCGGGTACGACCCCAACCCCGAAGGATTAGGCGCTGTGACTTATGACGACGACGGGCAGCCCGTCGGGGGCGCGGACTATAAGGACGAGACCCTGACCATTCGGTATAAGGACTACGAGGAGACCTGCACAGTCCGCGTCGTGAAACTTCCCGCCACTCTGCAAGCGATTTCCATCAGCAGAACCCCCACAAAACGCCTGAATTACGTGCAGGGGGAAAAGCTGAACCTCGACGGAATGCAGGTGAACTTCATCTACAGCGACGGAACCACAAGCCCCCGCCCGGTGGTGTTCGCGAACAACGAGATTCCGGAAGGCTTCCTTGTGACAGGCTATGACCCCTCCCGCGTCGGCAATCAGGCCATCACCCTTTCCTACGGCGGAAAGTCCATGCAGTTCTCTATCCGCGTTCTGGCCTCCCAGAACGCCCAGCCGGTGACGAACGTACTCCAGCCCCGCGTGAGCGTGGAGAGCGAGCAGGGCGGGAAACTCGTCTCCCTCTCCCAGCCGGACGGGGGCGACATCTACTACACCACGGACGGCACAATACCCACCGAAAGTTCCACAAAATACGCAACGCCGTTCAGGGTGGAACAGACGACGACTGTCAAAGCTGTCGCCGTTTCCGGCGGCGCGAAGAGCCCGCTGACCAGTATGCAGGTGTATTTGCCCCAAGTCGAGCCGCCTGTCGTGGCGAACCTGCACCACCGCAACAACCAAGGCTTGAACCGTTCCATGACGGAACTTGAGCCGGGCACGCTTGTCAGCTTTATCAGCAACACGGCGGGCGCCTCCATTTACTACTGGATTGACGGCAAACTCGGAAGCGCGGAGGACAGCAAGTACGGCACCTCCGTCTATATGAAGCCGGAATACGCCGACGAAAACGGAAACGTAGTCCTCTACGCCTACGCCACCAAGGACGGCTATACGAACAGCACGACCACGAGGATGAGCTACCATCTGAACGTCCCCGAGACCAGCACGGATACCGCCACGATTTCCGTCGGGCGCGTCACCAGCCGCTCCGGGGAGAATATCGCCCCCACGCTGAGCATTAACGCCACGGGCGCGGGCAAAATCCGGAATTTCTCCGTGAAGATTCAGTACGACAGCGGCGTCATGGCGTTCCAGTCCGTCAGCCCGTTCGTCAACGGGACGGAGGTGTTCAGTTCCAACGTCGTCCACGGTCGGGACGGCGTCGTGACCCTGCAGTACAACGGCGTCGACTCGCTGGACTTGGGCGAAGTCTGCGCGCTGAATTTCCGCGTACAAGACAGCTCCGAGAACGACAGCTACGACCTGAAAATTGACCAGACTGCCGTCTCGGTGAACCTGACGAGCAACAGCGCAATGGTGTACGACTTTGTCAACGGCCTGATTTCCATTGTCGGCGCGCACAACTCCCAGCTTGCGGCGGCAACGTCCATCGTGGACGCGGACGGCAACGTAATTTCCTCCGCCGACGCACTCCGGGCCGGAGACGACTTCATGGCGAATGTGACGATTGCCCTGCCGGAAGGCACGGCTGACGCTACTGGCGTAGCCTCCCTGAGTTCCGGCGAGGACAACAGCCTGAAAACCCTCAACGTCTTTCTGGTTATCTACGACGCGAATCACACGATGGTCAGTCTGGAAAACTGGGATATCGACGTAACGGACCCGGCGAACCTCCAAAGCGTAAGGAGAATCCGTATCCCGAGGAGGGTTCAGGGCGGAAGCGTCCGATTCATGATTATGAGTGAAGAGTTGACGCCCAGCGTAGCCTCGAACTCTCTGTAATCCCGCGCGGGCGGCAGAACCACCGCGGATATGTAACGCGCCTCCCCCGTCGACACGGGGGAGGCTTTGCGCGCTTGACAAAAGCGCCGGGAGAGAGTATAATTAGAACGGATGTTTTAATAATTTAAGAACAAAGGAGTAACCCATGCAGGACAAAATCATCGTCAAAGGCGCCCGCGTCAACAACCTGAAGAATCTGGATGTGACGATTCCCCGCGACAAATTAGTCGTTATGACGGGGCTTTCGGGCTCGGGCAAGTCCTCGCTGGCGTTCGATACCATCTACGCCGAGGGGCAGCGGCGTTACGTCGAAAGCCTCTCGTCCTACGCCCGGATGTTCCTCGGGCAAATGGAAAAGCCCGACGTGGACTATATCGAAGGCCTCTCCCCGGCAATCTCGATTGACCAGAAAACGACCAGCAAGAATCCGCGCTCGACCGTCGGCACCGTCACGGAGATTTACGACTACTTGCGCCTCCTGTGGGCGCGTGTCGGCGTGCCCCACTGCCCCAAGTGCGGGAAGGAAATCCGGCAACAGACGATAGACCAGATAATCGACCAGTTACTGTCCCTCCCGGAGGGTACCCGGATACAGGTCATGGCCCCGGTCGTGCGCGGCAAGAAGGGCGAACACGCGAAAGTCTTTGAGGGCGCGCGGCGCTCCGGCTACGTCCGCGTCCGGATTGACGGCAACCTCTACAGCCTCGACGAGGAAATCAAGCTGGAAAAGAATAAAAAGCACAATATCGAAATCGTGATTGACCGTCTCGCCGTCCGCGCGGACATCCGGCAACGCCTGACCGACAGCGTGGAGACGGCGTCGGCGCAGTCGGGCGGGCTGATTGTCGTCAATCTGCCCGACGAGGAACGCGACCTGACGTTCTCGCAAAATTACGCCTGCGAAGACTGCGGCATTTCCATCGAGGAATTGACCCCGCGCATGTTCTCGTTTAATAACCCCTACGGTTTCTGTCCGGCCTGTACGGGACTGGGCAGCCAGTTAAAAGCCGACCCCGTGCTAATGGTACCTGACGAAAGCAAGTCCGTCGCGCAAGGGGCGATAGCCGTCAGCGGGTGGCACAACGTCAAATCGGACGGTATCGCGCGGATGTACTTCGAGGCCCTGTCGGAGAAGTACGGCTTCTCGCTCGACGCGCCGTGGCGGGAACTCTCGGACGAGGCCAAGCAAATCCTGCTCTACGGCACCGGCGGCGAAAAGCTGGAATTGCATTATGACCAGCCGCGCGGGAAGGGCGTGTTGTACCAGCCCTTTGAGGGAATCTGCGTGAACGTGGAACGGCGCTACCGGGAGACGCAGAGCGACGCAAGCAAGAGCGAGTTGGAGGAGCTCATGTCGGAATGCCCGTGCCCGGCCTGCGGGGGGCGGCGACTGCGTAAGGAAGCGCTCGCCGTCACGGTGGGCGGACAGGATATCGACTCCTTCACGCGGCTTTCGGTGTCGGAGGAACTCGAACGCGTCCAGCAACTCGAACTCTCCCCGCAACAGCGGCGTATCGCCGACCTGATTCTGAAGGAAATCCGCGCGCGGCTGGGCTTCCTGCAATCGGTGGGC
>CAMHDB010000009.1 GCA_946183715.1 uncultured Oscillibacter sp. | reverse complement strand
CTTTGTCCCAGTCCTCCGTGAGCGAACTGCCCACAATCACGCGCAAGTAGGGCGTGAATCCGAAGCGGTTACAGACCTGTTCGCACATCCCCTGCGGTTTCGACGACGCCACCGCAACAGTCACGCCGCGCGCCGCAAGACGCCGGAACATGTCGGTAATACCCGGCGCGGGCCTGTTCTCGTAGACGCCGACAGGGGCGTAACGCTCGCGGAAGGTGTCGACGGCGAGGCGGGTACGCGCTTTGTCGTAGCCGCAGTAGAGCGGGAAGGAGACCTCCATCGGCGGCCCGATAAACTTCAAAAGCGTCCCGGGGTCGGGCACGGGGTCGCCCAGCTTTTCAAAGGCGTAGACGAGGCTCTTCAAGATTCCCTCTTTGGAATCGGTCAGCGTGCCGTCCAAATCGAACAGGGCGTAGCGGTACATAGAGGCTCCTTTCCAATCTTGCCGGGAGGCTTCCCTGCCGCCCCGCGTGTCATTCGGCGGCGGCGAGCAATTCGCGGGTGTAGGGGTGGCGGGGGCGCGCGAACACCTCCGCGACGGTGCCCTGTTCGACGACACGCCCCTGTTTCATGACCAGTACGCGGTCGCAGAGCTGGTAGACGACGTTCAAGTCGTGCGAGATGAACAGGAAGCTCAATCCGAGTTCCTCCCGCAACGACTTCAACAGCGCGAGTATTTGCGCCTGTATGGTGACATCCAGCGCCGACACGGGCTCGTCGGCAATCAGGAAGCGTGGCCGCCGCAACAGCGCCGCCGCGATACAGACGCGCTGCCGCTGTCCGCCGGAGAGCTCCGACGGCTTCGCCGACAGACACTCGTCGGGCAGGCCGACGCGCGCGAGCATTTCGCGGACTTGCCGCCGCCGTTCGGGCACGTCGCGCACGCCGCCGAGGCGTAGCGGCTCTTCGAGCGTCCACGACACCGGGTAGAACGGATTCAACGAACTGTAGGGGTCTTGGAAAATCATCTGGGGGCATTCGGTACGGTGTACGACTTCGCCGCTTTCGGGGGCGAGCATGCCGAGTACGACGCGCGCGAGCGTCGACTTGCCCGTGCCCGATTCCCCCACGAGGCCGAGTATCTCATTCCGGTACACCTCAAAGGATACGTCGTGTAACACTTCGTGTATCCGCCGCCGCCCGAACAGCCCGCCCTCCCGGTAGCCCGCGACGACGTGCCGGAGTGTCAGTACGGGTTCGGTGGTCATGCCGAGCGCCTTCTTCCGTCGCGCGTCGGGATGGCGTCGATAAGGCGGCGCGTGTAGGGGTGTGTCGGGTGCCGGAATACGCGTTCGGTGTCGCCGTCCTCCACGATGACGCCCTCCTGCATGACCGCCGCGCGCGTACAGAGTTTGCGTATCACGCCCAGATTGTGCGAAATGAACAGCATGGAGATTCCGCTTTCGCGGTTGAGCTTCTTCAATAGCGACAGAATCTGTGCCTGTACGGTCACGTCAAGGGCGGTCGTCGGCTCGTCCAACAGCAACAGCGTCGGGCGAATCACCACCGCCGCCGCGATACAGGCCCGTTGCCGCATGCCCCCCGACAGTTCGTGGGGCCAGCTTGCGTAGACCCGCTCCGGGTCGGGCAGTTCGACCGCCGCCAACGCCTCCAGCGCGAGGCGGCGGCGTTCGGCTTTCGAGTAGTCCGTGTGCAGAAGCAAGGTCTCCTCTACCTGCGCCCCGACTTTCATCAGCGGGTCCATACAGCTCAGCGGGTCCTGAAACACGACGCCTATCGACCGCCCCTGTACGCCGCGCAAAGTACGGCGGTCGGCGTGTAACAGTTCGGTACCTTCCAGCAGAATCGTACCGGAGCAGTCGCAGCGCTTACGGGGGAGCAGTCCGGCGACGCTCATCGCCGTGACGGTCTTGCCCGAGCCGGATTCCCCGACGAGGCCGACAATCTCACCGCGCCCGATGTCCAGCGACACCCCCGAGACCGCGTCGCGCGCGCGGTTGTGGAACCGGACGCGCAAATCACGAATCGACAGCAAACTCATAGAGCATCCCCTTCCCGGAAACGCAGTCCCTCCCCGATAAGCCCCACGCCGAAGAGGAACAGTATCATCACGCCGCCCGTCGTGAGCGCGTACCACGGCGCGCGCCCAAATACGCTCTGCGCCTCCGAGAGCATGTAGCCCAAGGACGCGTCGGGCGGCGTCACGCCGATTCCAAGGTAGCTCATGGACGCCTCCGCCAGTACGGCGTTGTTGAAGCCAATCGTAAGCGCGCTGAGCAGTACGGGCAGGGTATTCGGCAGGATATGCACGAGCATGACGCGGGCGTGGGACGCGCCCATTAAACGCACACTTTTCACGTAATTGACTTCCCGTGCCTCCGCGTAGGCGGCCCGCGTGACGCGCGCGAAACTGGGGATAAACACCAGTCCGAGCGACAGTATCAGATTGACAGGTTTCCCGGGGCCCAGCAGGCTAATCACGACCAGAGCGAGTAAGATACTGGGAAAGGCCGTGAGGGCGTCGCCGACGCGTATCAGAATTTCGTCGGCGAGGCCGCCGAAATAGCCCGTGACGGCCCCGAGGAGTACGCCGCCCGCCGCGCCGATTGCGACCGTACAAAGGGCAATCAGGAAGGAAGTCCCGGCCCCCTCCATGACGCGCGAGAAGATGTCGCGCCCGAAATTGTCGGTGCCGAAGAGGTGCGCGGGGCAGGGCGCAAGGAATTTGTCGGCAGTCATGGCGGCGCTGTCGCAGGGCGTCCAGAAGAAGCCCAGCAGCGTCGCCGCCGACAGCAGGCCGGTTATGGCAAGCCCGGCGAGAAGATAGTAATTCCGTTTCATGTTATTTATCCCCAAGGGCGAGGCGCGGGTCAATCCGGACGTTGATACAGTCCGCGACGGTGTTCGACGCCACCACCCAGAATGCGAGTATGACTACGATTGCCTGTACGACGGGGTAATCGCGGTTGGAAATCGACACCACGAGCATACGCCCGAGGCCGGGAATCCCGAAGACCTGTTCGACGACAATCACGCCCGCGACGATTTCGGCCATCATCTGCGCCAGAAAGGCGACAGTCGGCGTGAGCGCGTTTTTGAGTACGTGCCGCCGGAGTACGGTGTCGCGGTCGCTCCCGCGCGAAATCGCGGTCTTGACGTAATCGCGGTTCAATTCGCGAAGCAACGTACCGCGCAACATGCGCACGGTCATGGCGGTACGCGGAATCGCAATCGAGACGGCGGGGAAGAGCAGGAAGCGCAACGCGTCGCCGGTTCGCGACAGCCCCGGGAATGCCCCCGGGGTAAACCAGTGGAGCGACACGCCGAAGACCCACGAGAGCAACAGCCCCGTAAAGAACGGCGGGACGGACATGCAGAACTGGTTGAACAGCGTATGGGCGGCGTCGAGGGGGCCGCCGGGCAGGCGCACGACCAACAGCGAAAGCGGAATCGAACACAGCACAATCAGGGCGAAGCTCATGGCGCTGAGCAGGAGCGACACCAGAACTTTGTCGCGCAGGAGTTCGCCGACGTTCTGCCGGTACGTCAGGGAATCGCCGAGACTGCCCGTGGCGAAGCCGGAGAGCCATTCGGCGTAGCGGACGGCGAAGGGGCGGTTGAGGCCGAGTTCCTCCCGCAATGCCGCGACGCGTTCGGGGGTGGCCTGCGTGCCCAGACGCGCCTCCGCCGCGCTCCCGGATATCCCCGAGAACGCCGCGAAGGTACACAGCGAGACTAGGAACATCGTCAGCAACAGCGCGCCCAGTCGCCGGAGCACGTACTTCATGACTGCCAAGAGAGGCCGTAGAGGTCAAGTACGTAAATCGGGTAGAACTGTACGCCCGTCAGGCCGTCGCGTACCGCCAGCAAGTCGGCCATATCCTGAATATAGACGTTGGCGGCGTTTTCGGTGAGGTTGCGTTCCATGTCGCGGTAGAGGGCCGTCTGTTCGGCGTCGTCGGTGCAGGACTGCGCCTGTGCAAAGAGGTTGTCGTAGTCCTCGTGATTGTAGTTGATGAAGTTGTTGCCCGCCGTGGACGTGAAGCGTTCGAGAAGCGCGCGCGCCGTCATGGTGGAGGCGTCCACGCCGATGACTGTCGTCTCAAAGTTGCGCCCCAGATAGGTGTCGTTCAGCCACGTTTCCCACTCTACGGGGAGAATCTCCGCGTTCACGCCGATTTCCTTGAACTGCTCCACGAGAACCTGCGCGGTGTCGAGATGGGGCTGGTAGTTCGACGGTACCGTAATGGTCATGGAGAAACCGTCGGGGTATCCGGCGTCGGCGAGGAGTTGCTTGGCGCGTTCGGTGTCGTGGGGGTAGTAGTCGGTCAGGGAATCGTCGAAGTATTTGGAAAATGCCGGGTACATGCTCGACCCAATTGGGAAGCCGAAGCCGTCAAAGGCGAGGTCAATGACGGCCTGTTTGTCGACGGCGTAGCAAAGGGCCTGCCGGACGCGCACATCGTTGAACGGCTCCACGGCGTTGTTGAGGTACAGCGCCTGTACGAGGTTCATGGCCCCCTGTTCGACGCGGAAATCGTCACCGAGCTGTTGCGCCTGCGTAATCGTCAGGTGCGCGAACAGGTCGACGGCCCCGCTTTGAAGGCTCATCAGGATACTGTCGGAGTTTTCGATAACACGGCAGGTCACGGTTTTGAGCGCGGCGGGGCCGGCCCAGTAGTCGTCGAAGCGTTCGAGTACAACCGACTCCTGCGCCGTGCGCGAGACGAAGCGGAACGGCCCGGTTCCGACGGGCATGGTATCAAGTTCGTCGTAGTCAGCCGGGACGACCGCCGCCGTCAGGTACGACAGGAACTCGTTCGACGGTTCCGCGAGTTGGATAACGACTGTCATTTCGTCGGGGGTCTCAATGGCGGCGATATTCGAGAAGGCGTCGACGGAGACAATATCGGCGTCGCCGCTGGAAAGACGCTGGAGGGAGTAGGCCACATCGGAGGCCGTGACAATCGCCCCGTTGTGGAATTTCACGCCCGGGCGGAGGTTGAAAGTGTACGTGAGGCGGTCGTCGGAAATCGTCCAGCTCTCGGCGACAGCCGGGATGAGGTCGCCGGACGGCGCGGGCTTGACAAGTCCCTCGAACACGTTGAACATGATTTCCTTAGTTCCTGCCGCCACCATCTTGTGGGGGTCAAGACTGTCGAGGTCTTGCGCGATTCCGACGTAGAGCGTATCGGCGCGCGCGGGTTCGGGTGCGGGGGCGTCGGAGCCTCCGCCGCCACTGCCGCAGGCCGTCAGGAGCCCGCAGAGCAGGGCCGCGCCCAATACGAGCGCAAGGAAGGGTTTCTTCATGTCAGTTACTCCTTTCCATCACTGCCGCGGAGGGTCAGTGTGACGCGAGACGCTTTGTCCCACAGGGCGGTATTGTACAGGATTCCGGCGTCAATTGCAAGCCCTTTACGCGTATTTTTCCGGCCTTGACAAACGTATGACCGACGCATACAATAAACGTTGTTTCCGAACGAAAGGAGCGTACCCATGCTAGATATTTAC
Source organism: uncultured Oscillibacter sp. (assembly GCA_946183715.1). Taxonomy (GTDB): domain Bacteria; phylum Bacillota; class Clostridia; order Oscillospirales; family Oscillospiraceae; genus Oscillibacter. The sequence goes on along the minus strand of CAMHDB010000009.1, from coordinate 10,979 downwards.
TTTGACAGCTTCGACCTCATCGTAAAGCGTTATCTGGAACAGGCGGAGCGCCATGTCCGGATTGCCGTCGCGTGGATTAATTTCCGGATGTTCGAGGACAGCTTTTCCGCGCTGTTGCGAAAGGGCGTCGCGCTGGAAATTGTCGTGGACGCCGGGCCGCTCAATCAGCGCTACCACACGGATATTCAGGCGCTGGAAGACAAGGGCGCGTCCGTCACGTTTTGCGCCATGCCGCACAAGCGGGCCATCATGCACAACAAGTTCTGCGTGATTGACGGAGCGTGGGCGCTGGCCGGTTCCTATAACTGGACGCAAAACGCGACCGCGAACAACTACGAATCGCTGACCGTGACGGACGACAGCCGGGTGATTGGAAAGTTTCTGGAAGAGTTTGAGCACTTGAAACAGCCGGCGCGCCCCGTACAGATAGAGCCCATATTCCCCGTACCGCAAACGGGCGGCAGTCTGCTGAACGTATACTTCCGCAATTTCGAGGAGGTTATCAAAACCCGGCTGAAATCCGCGCGGAAAAGAGTACGTATCGCGGTGGCTTGGCTGAACTTCGGCCTGTTCTTCGAGGACTTCGCCGGACTGCTCTCCAGAGGCGTCCGGCTGGAAATCGTCATCAGCTATCAGCGCTTCAACCTGTGGGCGGACAATATGGAAAAGATAAAGGCGCTGAGACGCATAGGGGCGACTGTCAAGCTGCTGGCCATGCCGACCGCACGCATGTATATGCACCACAAGTTCTGCCTTATCGACGGCGCGCTTGCTCTGGAGGGTTCCTGCAACTGGACGCAGAACGGGCTTTACCGTAACGCGGAATTTCTGATGGAGACCAACAGCCCGTTGCTGATTGAGAAGTTGCGCTTTGAATTTGAGAACCTGAAAAAATCGGAAAAATCCTATGTGCAGTATTTGCAACAGCGGTCTTGCTGTGAGGACTGCCACGCGCCCATTCTGAATTTCTGTATTTTGGAGGAAGACGAGCCTTCCATTACGGACGTTGTGTATCACACACAGGTCAGCGTCTACGCAAGATGTGACTGCTCCACGAAAAAGATTTCTGAGCTTTTCGTAGACAGGTCTCTTTTCGATGGTCTTATGTCAATGGGGGACAGATACGACGACGATTTATACCCCGTGGGCTGGGAGGAACTGCAAGAACTGCTCTCCGCCGAAATACCGGACAGGGGCGGCGCATATCTCACCGACGAGGAGAGACAACAGTGGATTCAATTCGATACCGCCAAGTATCTGCACTCCTTGGACGGAAGCCTTTCCGATTATCAGATTCACGCGGTAGGCGTCGAGGGAAGCAGATTGTACGGGAGGCATGACGAGGAGTTTTTCGTGGCGATTCTTTGGAAGAACCGTTTCCGCGCCAGTGAGATTGAGAACGAATACGACAGGGACGAGTTTTATCACTTGTATTAAGGGGGTGTCGACATGGGGCGAAAAGTCGCGGTAGCCATGAGCGGCGGAGTAGATTCGAGCGTCGCGGCGTGGCTGTTGCTCCGTCAGGGCTGGGAATGCGTCGGCGTGACCATGCGCCTGCACGACGCGTCCGGCGACATACCAGACGCCGCCGACGTGGCGCGGCGTCTCGGGATTCCGCATATTGTGCTGGACTTGCGCGCGGAGTTCGAGAAGGAAGTCATCGCGCCGTTCGCGGAGGCCTACGCGCGCGGCGATACGCCCAACCCGTGCGTAATCTGCAACCGGCGGGTGAAATTCGGGGCGTTGTCGCGTCTCGTCGGCACCGACTATCTCGCCACCGGACACTACGCCCGGATTTGCTGGACGCCGTCGGCGGGGCGCTGGGCGGTACGGAAAGGATTGGATGCCGCGCGCGACCAGAGTTATGTGCTCGCGTCGCTGACGCAGGCGCAACTTTCGCGGACGCTCTTCCCGTTAGGGCGGCTGACGAAGGCGGAGACACGGCGAATCGCGGAAGAACAGGGATTCGCAAACGCGCGCAAGCGGGACAGTCAGGACATTTGTTTCATTCCGGACGGCGACTACCCCGGGTTTCTGGAACGCCTCACGGGCAAAGCCTACCCGCCCGGGGAGATACTCGACCGGGCGGGGCATGTGCTGGGTACACACCGCGGGGCAATCCGCTATACGCTCGGACAGCGCAAAGGGCTGGGCGTCAGCGCGCCGGAGCCGCTGTACGTGTGCGGGAAGTCGATGTCGGACAACACGGTGACGTTAGGGCCGAACGAGGCCCTGTTCCGGCGGGAGCTGGCGTCGGACGGCTGGACATGGGGCGGTATCGCGCCGCCGGAGACGCCGTTCCGGGCGCTGGCGAAAGTGCGCTACCGTCACACAGAGGCCCCCGCCGACGTGGTGCCACTCCCGGACGGTACCGTCAAAATACGTTTCGACGCGCCGCAGAGGGCCATTACCACCGGACAGGCCGTCGTACTTTACCGCGGCGACACCGTCCTCGGCGGCGGAACGATTACCGCCGTATTGTAATGGCCCGGAAGGCTCTCATCCGGCAGGGTGCGCCGCGTTACAGCAGCATGGACAGCGCCCGGGGCCTGTTGGTGATGTCGACCGACGGGACGCCGGGGGCGTATTCGCCGTCGAGCGACCACGGCAGAACCTCGTCGCTTTCGACGTGAATCGACGAGACGTGGCGGAATACGAGCCCCTTTCCGGCGTAGTCCTGATTCATGAATGAAACCATTAAATCCTGCAAGTCGGCGGGGGTACGCGGGTTCGGCACGAGGAGCAGTTCAAACCGCCCGTCGTCGAGCGCGACCTGTTCGGGCGTCAGCCTGACAATGCCGCCGATGGAGAGCGTATTGCACACCGCGCCGAAGAGGTATTCGCCGTCGAGGCTTTCGCCGTCGGCGGTCAGCCGGATGGGGTAGGGCCGGAGGCTGTCGAGGTCTTTGACGCCCTCGAGGAGGTAGGCGAAATGCCCGAGGGCGTTCTTGACGTTCTGCGGGGCGGAATACGAGCTCCGCGTGAAGGCGCCGAACGAGGCCACGTAGACGAAATAGCGGCGGTTCCACTGCCCGATATCCAGCCGCCGCCCGGGGCTTTGCGCGACGGTCATGGCGGCCTCGGCGGGGTCTTGCGACAGGCGCAAACTCGCCGCGAAATCGTTCGTACTCCCCTGCGGGAGGTATCCCAGCGGGGGCGGGCTGTCGAGCTTCATCAGGCCCGTGACCACCTCATTGAGCGTCCCGTCGCCGCCGACGGCGACGACGGCGTCGTAATGTCCGCCCTCGCGGCGGGCGCAGTCGCGGGCGTCGCCGGGGGCGACGGTGTTGTGAATCCTGACCAGATAGCCGTTGCCGGAGAATATCGCGGCGGCGTCGTAAAGCGGCCCGCGCGACTTGCTCCGCCCCGCGCGGGGGTTGACAATCATCAGTAGTTTCTTTTCCTGCGCGTCCATAATTCTGTCTCCTGTTCCCTTTGGACTTTCCGCACAGTATAGCACAGAAAAAACGGGATTGCAATTCTATGGCAGAAAGTGTATAATCCGCATAAGCGCCTCGGCGCAAATCTCGCGGAAGAGGGGATTTCACGTGCCGCAGAACAGTTCCAACAACAAGGACAACTCCGTCTATTTCAAAGTCGGCCTCGCCATCTTCGGAACCGTAGCCGCCATTCTGCTCTTTTTCGACACCTTCTTTGGCAGTAAACAGCTCCCCCGGCTCTGGTCGCAGTTCTTCGAGGCCTTCATGCCGATTGTCTACGGCGCCTTCCTGTCGTATATGCTCGCCCCCGCGATTAACTTCTTTGAGGGCTGGCTGTTCTTCGACTCCCTCCGCAAGGCCCGCAAGGAGGGCAAACTCGCCTCGACCAGCGCCCGGATATGCAGTATCCTGATTGTCTGGCTCCTGATGTCGATACTGGTCTATTTACTGCTGTCGGTGCTCCTGCCGGAACTCTACCGGAGCATTATACAACTGGCGTCCAATCTGGAGACCTACTACCATACTATCAACGGCTGGATTCGCATGCTCTTCGAGCGCTTCCCGGAGACGGAAGTCTGGCTCAGCGACCGCATGGCCGATATCTACACGCAGATTGAGACCTATGTCACGGACATGCTCTCGCAATTGCAGAGCCTCATGGCCGCCGCCGGACGCGGCATGATAAACGTCATGACCTTCCTGAAAAACCTGCTTATCGGGATTATCGTCTCGATATACCTGCTGGGCACCAAGGAGCAGTGCGCGGCAAGCGCGCGGCGCATTCTCTACAGCTGCTTCCCCCGGGAGAACGTGCGCTGGGTTCTACGCGCGGCGAGGCGTATCGACAGCATTTTTGCCGGATTCGTGCGCGGAAAACTCCTTGATTCCCTGATTATCGGAATCCTGTGCTTCGTCGGCTGTTCCGTCATGAATTTCCCCTACACGCCCCTGATTGCCGTCTTTATCGGCGTGACGAACATTATCCCGTTCTTCGGGCCGTTCCTCGGCGCGATTCCCAGCGGATTCCTGATTCTGCTCGTCTCCCCCATGCAGGCGTTTTACTTCGCGATTTTCGTACTCCTGTTACAGCAGTTGGACGGCAACATCATCGGCCCGAAAATCCTCGGCGACCAGACGGGCCTCTCCAGCCTGTGGGTGATTATCGCCATACTCGTCGGCGGGAGCTTCTTCGGCGTGGCGGGGATGTTCTTCGGGGTACCGGTCTGTGCCTGCCTGCGCTACGCGGGGGCCTTCCTCGTGAACAAGCGCCTCTCCGACCACAACCTCCCCACGGATTTAATGGCCTACGCGAAAGTGAACCGGGAACCGCAGCCCGTCAAGCCCTTCCGCGACCTCAAACCGCACCAGCCGTTCGTGATACGAATCGGGAAAGAGGAATTCCGTATCGGGAAGGAGCTCCCGCCGGAATCGGAGACGCCCGACAAAACCGAATAAGGGGCGGAGTACGCCCCGGAGCAGTAAAGGAGATTGTACCATGAAAAGACGCGTTCTGGCCCTGTTGCTCTGCCTGTCGCTGACGGGCGTCGCGGCGTTGGCGGCGTCCGACACGCCCCTTGTCGCATCCGCCCCCGACGCCGACGAAACGTCCGACAGTACCCCCGACGCCGAAGAGCCCGACAGCGAACCCGCCGCGGTTGTCAACCCGTTCGAGGATGTCGCGGAAAACAGCCCCTTCCTTGCCGGGATTCTCTACGCGGTGGAGAACGGAATCACGAACGGCACGACCGCGAAAACCTTTTCGCCCTACGCGATATGTACCCACGCGCAGATTATAACCTTCCTGTGGCGCGGCTGGGGCAGTCCGGCCTCGTCCATTGAGAACCCCTTCCCGGACACCATCAAAACGAACGCCTATTACTATCAGGCGGCGCTCTGGGCCTACGAAAAGGGCATGATTGACGCCTCGTTCGACCCCTACGCCTACTGCGCGCGCCTTCAGGCTGTGACGTATCTGTGGAAACTGCCGGGCGCGCCGACGGTCAGTCAGGCCGTGCTCGCGTTCACGGACGTGCCCGACGACGCCGACGCCCGCAACGCGGTTGCGTGGGCGGTATCGCATGGAATCACCAACGGAACCACCGCGACGACGTTTTCCCCGGACAAGCGCTGTACCCGCGCGCAGATTGTGACGTTCATCTACCGCGCCCGCGACTTGACCGGCAATCCGTAAGCGTCCGCCTCCCCGCGACGGTCGCCGTGACAAATCGAAAGCCCCCTCCGTCTTCCGTGACGGAGGGGGCTAACGCGTCCCGGCGAATGTCGGGGCCGCTTACGCTTATTTGTCGCAATACGCCACGGCGCTTTCGCTGGCAATCGTGCCGAATACGACGATATCCGTCACGGCGGTGCCGCCGATACGGTTGCCGCCGTGTACGCCGCCCGTCACCTCTCCGGCGGCGAACAGGCCCGGAATCGCCCGGCCTCTCGTGCTGATGACTTCCGCGTCGGTGTCAATCTGCACGCCGCCCATGGTGTGGTGTATGCCCGGGGCAATCTTGATGGCGTAGTAGGGGCCCTGACTGAGGTCGGCTTCCATGCCGGTATCGCGCCCGAAATCGGGGTCGTTCTTGTCGGCTACGTACTGGTTCCACGTCGTCACCGTCTCGGCGAGCGTCGCCGGGTCGATTCCCAGCTTTTCGGCGAGCTCCTCCACGGTGTCGGCCTGCGTCGTAATCCCGATGGAGATATACTTCTCGGTGGCCTTCAGGCCCTCCCGGAGTTTCTGGTCAAAGATGATATAGGCGTAACCGCCTTCCTGCTCCAGTTCCCCGGCGGAGACTACGTCGCGCGTGAGAAGTTCGTTGATGAACCGCTTGCCGCTCTGGTTGACGAGAATCGCGCCGTCTCCGCGCACGCCCTCGGTAATCAGCATGCTCGTACTCTGCTCGACCGTCGGGTGCAGCTGGATTTGTTCGATGTCCACGAGGGCCGCGCCGACTTCCTCCGCCATAACGATTCCGTCGCCCGTCGCGCCCGGGGAACCCGTCTTGACCGTGCCTTTCAGCTCGGGCCTGTACTGCACAATCATGTCCTCGTTGCTTCCGAACCCGCCCGTAGTCAGGATGACCGACTTGGCGTGAATCGCGTACTTGTTCGCCTTGCCTTCCGCCATGACGCCCGTCACCGCGCCGTTCTCGTAAATTAACTCCGTGGCCTTGGTGTCGTACATCACATTCACGTTGAGCTCTTCCATCTTCTTCAGGAACGCCGTGACGAGATACGCGCCCACGCCCGAACCGTCCTCGGGGGAGTGAATGCGGGCGTTGGTCGCGCCGCCGGAGAACGAGACCTTCGGCAGCGGCGCGCCGATGCTGTCAAGCCAGTCGATTCCCTTGGCGGAGTTCTCCGCCATGACGGCGACGAGCGCGCGGTTATTGAGGTTGTGCCCGCCCGTGATGGTGTCCTCGATGAACTGCGCGACGGTGTCCTCGATACCCTGCTCTTTCTGGTAGTGGGTCTCCGCGGCGTTCATGCCGCCCGTGGCCTTGGTCGTATTGCCGCCCGCGTAGGGCATTTTCTCCAGCAGAATGACGTTCTTCCCGGCCTGCGTGGCCTTGATAGCCGCCGTCATGCCCGCGCCGCCCGCGCCGACAATGACGATATCAGCCTCCAGCGTCTCCTCGGGCTTGTCTGCGGAGTCAATTTCGGGCTCGCGGGCGTCCGGGAACGCCGACAAATCCGCGCCCGCCTGCGCGAGGGCGTCCTTGAGGGCCCGGAGAATCGCGCCGCTTGTGACCGTCGCGCCGGTGAGGGCGTCGATATTCGGGCTCTGCGCGGCCAGTATCCGCTCGCCCAGCATGCTCACCGCGAAAGAGCCGATATTCTCGGTCTCGTGGTCGCCGTCGATGTCGATGGCCTCGATGGCGTTCTCGGAGACTTTGACGACAATCGTCACGTCGCCGCCGAACCCCTTCGCGCTCGCCATGTACGAGCCCGGAATGAACAGGTTGCCCTCCTCGGCCTTGGGCCCGGAGAGGACTTCAATCCCCGCCGCCGCCGACAGCGCGTCCGCCGCGGCCTGTTTGACGGCCCCGGTCGTCAGCGACGCGCCGGATACGCCGTCAATCTCCGCGCTCTGCGCGGAAAGCAGTTGCGCGGCAAGTTGTGGAATCGCGGCCCCGCCCACGTCGGGGGTCTCGCCCTCGCCGACGATGTCGGCGTCGGTAATGCCGCCGTTCTCGCCAACCGTCAGCGTAACTTCTACGGGCCCTCCGAATCCGTTCGCGCTCGCCGAATACGTCCCGGGCTGGTACTCGCCCTCAATATCCGCGCTTACGCTCAGCGCCTCCGCCGCCGCGTCCGTCCGCTCGGGGAGACCGCGTTCGACAGCCTCCAGTCCCAGCAGAATCGCGAACGCCGCGACGGCGGCAATCAGGCCGCGGAAGAAGTCCGCCTTTGTGATTGCGTCTTTCATGAGCACGCCTCCTTTTCAGTATGTAAGCGGATTATAGCACACCGCGAAAGCCGTTGTAAAGTGTCAGTATCATAGCAAGGCGCGCTATTTTGTCCCTGCCGGCACGGCGGGGAGAGTTTGCCGGAAAACGGATTGACTTTCCGCGCCGGGGACGTATAATGATTCCAACAAAGCACGGGAGGGGCGCGTATGCTGGTACTCGACTTCATCAACGTGGGCAACGGGGACGCGATACTGGTCAGGGAGACCGACGCGGGGTTCTCCATGCTCGTCGACTGCGGGCACGACGCCCTGCAACGCGACGACCACCCCGGCGAACTCGACCCGCGTTCACAGCGTATCTTCGCGGGCGACTTCCTGCGCGAGGCGGGCGTGTCGCGGCTGGACGTGCTCCTGTTGACGCACTTCCACCGCGACCACGTCGGCGGCTTGGGGCGCGTACTCGACGCCGTAGACGTGCGCCGACTCGTGACAACCTACGTCCCCCCGGACGGCTTCGGCGACCTCCAGCCCGACGGCGACAACGGCCTCAATTCCACCGCCCGGAACGTCCTCCGCTGTATGAACTTCTACGCAAGCGCCCTGCGTACCCACCCCGGGAAAGTACGGGAACTCGTCGAAATCCCCGGGACGCGCTCGGAGTTCTTCCGGCTCACCGACGATTTGTCAATGGAAGTCTACTGTTCGGAAGCGGGGCTCTATCAAAGCCAGAAGCGCATTTTCGACGACGCTTTCCACGGCGCGCGCGACCGCTACGCCCTCATGCGCTGGGGGAAGTTCATGAACGCCAGCAGTCTGCGACAGCGCCTCTACTACCACGGCAAGCAAATCGTACTCGGCGGCGACCTGTACGGCATGCTCTGGGACCGCGACACGACCGCCCCCTGTGATATCCTGAAATTACCCCACCACGCGTCGCTGTCGTCCGTCAACCGGAAATTCCTTTCACAGGTTCAGCCGAAAACAATCGTAGTCTCCGTGGCGGGCGGACGCCCCGACGAACGCCCCCACCCGTACATTGTCGCGCTGTTGCGGGAGTTCTCCGATAGCATACTCTTTACCGACGCCGTAAGCCTCCCCGGACTGGTCGAACCTGTCTTTCACAAGTCCGTACATCTCGAAATCCCGTAAAATGTCGCCATGGGGCCGGGAATGGCCTCCCGTTGATACGGGAGCAAAACGAGGCGGCCCCGTGTACGGGAGCCGCCTTCAGACGTATTGGAGCGGGCAACGAGGCTCGAACTCGCTACCTCCACCTTGGCAAGGTGGCGCTCTACCAGATGAGCTATGCCCGCGCGAACAGGCGTAGTATAGCAGACTTGGCGGCGCTTGTCAAGGAATTTTTCGCGGGATTCGCTCACTCCATGTTGTCACGGGTACGGATACCGCGGCGGATGTCGGCGAGGTCATAGGGCACAGTCTGGTAGACGCAGTAATTGAGCCAGTTTGCGTACAGGAGATGGGCACAGCTCCGCCACGTCACGAGGGGTTCGCGGGCGGGGTCGTCGCCGGGGAAATAGTTCGCGGGTACTTGGATATCAAGCCCGGCGCGCAGGTCGCGCAGGTACTCATTTTTGAGGGTGTCGCGGTCGTACTCGGCGTGGCCCATGAGAAAGACTTGCCGCCCTTGGTCAGTCTTGACGGCGTACACGCCCGCCTCCGGCGACGCCGCCAGAATTTTCAACTCGGGTACGGCCTCGATGTCGGCGCGGTCTACGGTCGTATTGCGCGAATGGGGGACTTGAAACACGTCGTCGAAGCCCCGGAACAGGATGAAATTCTTGTCCTCGACGCGGTGCGTGAAGACGCCGAAGAGTTTCCGGTCGAGCACGCGCTTTTGTATGCCGTAGTGGTAGTAGAGGGCGGCCTGCGCCCCCCAGCAGATATGCAGCGTAGAGTGTACGTGGGTCTTGCTCCACTCCATGATGTCGCAGAGTTCGGGCCAGTAGTCGACTTCCTCGAAGGGCATGAGCTCGACGGGCGCGCCCGTAATAATGAGGCCGTCGAAGTCGCGCTCGCGCACGTCGGCGAAGGTGCGGTAGAAGGCCAGCATATGCGATTGAGCCGTATTCTTGACGGTGTGCCCGGACGGCGCGATGAGTTCGAGTTCGATTTGCAGGGGCGTATTGCCCAGCACGCGGGCGAGTTGGGTTTCGGTCTCGATTTTGGTCGGCATGAGGTTGAGGAGGAGGATTTGCAGGGGGCGGATATCCTGTTTGACGGCGCGGGTCTCCGTCATGACGAAGATGTTTTCGGCGGTAAGCGTAGCGGTCGCCGGGAGGCGGTTGGGAATCTTGATGGGCATATCGTCACTTCCTTGCTTGGTCATTCCATATTGTTGGAAGGCTGTCTGTCGCGGGGCGACGCAAAGCGCCGGACAGCGGAATCACTGTCCGGCGCGGCGGGGGTTGTCTCAGCGGACGGCGTCCAGAGCCTGTGCGATGTCGGCGATTAAGTCCTCTTTGCTTTCCAGTCCGCAGCTCATGCGAACCAGTCCGGCGGGGACACCGGCGGCGGCGAGCTGTTCGTCGCTCAACTGCCGGTGCGTGGACGTGGCGGGGTTCAGACAGCAGGTCACGGCGTCGGCGACGTGCGTCTCAATGGCCGCGAGTTTCAGGGAACGCATAAAGGTTTCGGCGGCGGCGCGCCCGCCCTTCAATTCGAACGACACCACGCCGCAGGAGCCGTTCGGGAGGTACTTCCGGCCCAGTTCGTAGTACGGGTCGGAGGGGAGGCTGCAGTAGTGGACGGCCACGACTTCCGGGCGCGTGGTCAGGAACTCCGCGACGGCCTGTCCGTTTTCGCAGTGCCGGGGCATACGAAGATGGAGGCTTTCAAGGCCCAGATTCAGGTAAAACGCGCTTTGCGGGGAGGGCGTGGAGCCGAAGTCGCGCATAAGTTGCGCGGTGCATTTCGTGATGAACGCGCCGCCCTGCCCGAATTTCTCGGCGTAGGTGATGCCGTGGTAGCTCTCGTCGGGGGTACAGAGGCCGGGGAACTTGTCGGCGTGGGCCAACCAGTCGAAGCGGCCCGCGTCGACGATGGCCCCGCCCACCGCGACGCCGTGCCCGTCCATGTACTTGGTCGTGGAGTGCGTGACGATA
>CAMHDB010000008.1 GCA_946183715.1 uncultured Oscillibacter sp. | reverse complement strand
GATGTTCTGGGCGCAGTATTGCTATCAGGCCGCCTTGAAAATCGGCAACGAGCTGGTCTCGCAGACCCTCTTTGACTACCTCAAGTGACCCTTGTAAAAAAGGCGTCTCTGGCCGGGACGACGGGTTCCGGGTTGCGCACGGAATCCCGGGGCGTCCCCGTCGGCGTCCGCCTTTGGAGGCGCGCCGCGCCGCGTCCCCTCCATAAAGCATTGCAGAAGCAAGAAAGGAAGTGCTTTCACCATGTATCCCCTGATTGAAATCAAAAGTGTGCCCATCGAATTGCAGTTTAAGACGACAAACGCCTCTCTGGAGTACACGCGCGGCACCGCCGAAATGGAAATCAGCCGCTCCGAGCAGGGCGGCGTGGATGTCAGAAGCCGCCCGATTCAGGTCAAGCTCGACACCTTTGAACAGCGGGGCGGCAGGTTCTCCGCCGCCAATGCCGCCGTCAGCGCCGCCGTCGGCCAGCCCACGCAGGCGCAGTATCAGGCCACGTCCGCCTACGCCGAGCAGGGCCAGATTCAGCTCAGCGCCCGTATCGGCCAGAGCATTCCGCAGGCGGCCCCCATGCCCGGACAGGGCGCCGACAGCGGCTATACCGCCCCCGATATCCAGCCTTCCACCGGCGTCAGCGTCAACTGGGAGGACGGCGCCATGCAAATCCGCTACGCCATGGACAAGCTCAACTTCGACTGGAAAATCGACCGGGGCGAGTTCAAGTTCACCCCCGGCGACATCGAAATCTCCATCGCCCAGAGGCCCAGCCTGACCATCAAATACACCGGAGGCCCCATCTACGTTCCCCGCTCCGCCGACCCGAACTACCAGCCCGTGGACGTGAACGCGTGAGGCGCCTCCCGAGACCCGGAGGTAGCGCGCATGAAAACAGATACCAAATATTTCGGCGAAATCACCTACGAACCCGACGAACTGCTGACTTTCCCGAAGGGCCTGTACGGATTCGAGGACGAACAGTCCTTCCTCCTGCTCCCCTTCGCGGAAAATGGCACCCTCTTCAGCCTGCAAAGCGTCAAGACCCCGCAACTGTCCTTCATCCTGATGGACCCCTTTTCGCTGGACGGCAGTTACGCCCCCGTCCTGCAGGAGGAGGAACTGCAATTCCTAGGCGTGGAGAGAAGCGAGGACCTCTTTTACTACGTCATGTGCGTCGTCAGGGAGCCCGTGCCGGAGAGCACGGTCAACATGCGCTGTCCGGTCGCCATCAACGACGACGGGAAGGCCATGCAGGTGATTCTTGAGAACACCGCGTGGCACATGCGCCACCGTCTCAGCGAGTTCCAGCGCGAGGAGGACGCCGAGCAGAAGGAGGCCCCGCCATGCTGATACTGCGCCGCAAGTCGGGGGAGTCCATCGTCATCGGGGACAACATCAACGTCACCGTACTGGACATCAACGAGGGGAGCGTGCGCATTGCGATTGACGCGCCGAAAGTCATCCCGATTCTGCGCAGTGAGCTGTTGCAGGCAGCCGACGCGAACCGCGATTCCGCCGACGCGAGCCACGATTCGCTTGTGCTTCTGTCCGGGAAATCCGGCGCGGCGCGTCCGCGCGCCCTCCGGCCCAGAGGCGCGAGACCGTGGAAAGTCTCCGCGCCGGAGAACCCCGCCCCCGTGCCGGAACAGCCTTCCGCGACGGAGAATCTGCCCGTGCCGGAACAGCCTCCCGCGTGAAAATCGCCCTCCCTGTCCCGGGGAGGGCTGCTTTTGCGCCAACGCGGAACACGCAATGTTACCAAATTGACACGCTTTTCCGCCTTGACAAGGCCCCGCCGTCATGGTATAGTATGCCACGGTGTAAAGCCGCCAGACGCGGCTTTTCGGCGTCAAAGAAACCGGAGACAAACCCGTTCCAGTCTGCCCTGAGCCGAAAGGCCGGGGCGTTTTACTTTGAGAGCGGCGGACGAGCAGGAGGACAGTCTATGGACAATCGGCAGAAAACCATGGAGCGCATCGTGGCGCTTTGCAAGGGGCGCGGATTCGTGTTTCCGGGCAGTGAGATTTACGGCGGCCTCGCCAACAGTTGGGACTACGGCCCGCTGGGCGTGGAGCTGAAAAACAATGTCAAACGCGCGTGGTGGAAGAAGTTCGTGCAGGAGAACCCGTACAACGTGGGCCTCGACGCCGCGATTCTCATGAATCCGGAAGTGTGGGTAGCCTCCGGGCACGTCTCGACCTTCAACGACCCCCTGATTGACTGCCGCGCTTGCAAAATGCGCCACCGCGCCGACAAACTCGTCGAGGAGTACGTCAAGGAAAACAATCTCGACGTGACGGTCGAGGCCATGACGCAGGAGGAGCTCGTGTCGTTCATCCGGGAGCACTCCGTGCCGTGTCCGGGCTGCGGCAAGAGCGACTTCACGGACATTCGCCGCTTTAACCTCATGTTCAAGACCCATCAGGGCGTCACCGAGGACACCGCCAGCGAAGTCTACCTCCGCCCCGAGACCGCGCAGGGCATTTTCGTCAACTTCCCGGCCATCCAGCGCACGACCCGCCGGAAACTGCCGTTCGGCGTCTGTCAGGTGGGGAAGTCCTTCCGGAACGAAATCACGCCGGGCAACTTCATCTTCCGTATCCGCGAATTTGAGCAGATGGAGCTTGAGTTCTTCTGCAAGCCCGACACCGACTTGGAGTGGTTCCAATACTGGCGCACGTACTGCCACGATTGGCTTATCGGCCTGAACATCCGGGAAGAGAATCTCCGTTTGCGCGACCACACCCCCGAGGAACTCGCGTTCTACTCCAAGGCCACAACCGATTTCGAGTACCTGTTCCCGTTCGGCTGGGGCGAATTGTGGGGCGTCGCCGACCGTACCGACTACGACCTGACGCAACATCAGGAGCACTCCGGGCAGGACTTGACCTACTACGACCAAGAGAAGAACGAGCATTACATCCCCTACGTCATAGAGCCGTCGCTGGGGGCCGACCGCATGACGCTGGCGCTGTTGGTGGAGGCCTACGACGAGGAAGTCGTCGACGCCGCCAAGAACGACGTGCGCACGGTCATGCGCTTCCATCCGGCGATTGCGCCCTTTAAGGCCGCCGTGCTCCCGCTGTCCAAGAAGCTCGGCGACAGCGCCAAGGAAATCCAGCGGACGCTCTCCAAGGACTTCATGACCGATTTCGACGACACGGGTTCTATCGGCAAGCGCTACCGCCGCGAGGACGAAATCGGCACGCCGTACTGTGTGACCGTCGACTTCCAGACCGCCGGGGACGGGTGCGTGACCGTGCGCGACCGCGACACGATGTCGCAGGAACGCATTCCGGTGGCGGAGTTGCGCGCGTACCTGTCGGAAAAGCTGGCCTATTGAGCGGACGCCGTGACGAAAGGGGGGATTCCCTATCTCGAAAGCCAATAAGCCCCACAAGAAACGCTCGGCGGGGAACAAGTCCTCCGGGCCTTACGGACAGTTTCACGACCCCTACGGGCGGCTCTACGACCCGCAGGGCAAGAACGATTCCGAACCCGTGCGGAAAGTCGGGCGGCAGGAGCGGCAGACCAAAGCCGATTACAAGCTCAAAGACCTGAACACGCCCCCGCCGCCGTCGGTACTCGCGCCGCCGCCGTCGCTGTCGGACTTGTGGACGGCCTCGACGCAGTCGACGCCTTTAGTCAGGCGGCAGAACGCCGACATTCCGCTCCCGGGTGCGTCGGCGGGCAACATCAAAATCTACCCGTCGGAGAAGCCGCGCCCCCGAACCGGACGCGCCCTCCCCCCGGTGCCGCTGACCAACGACGTACTGCAATTGGAAGAGCCGTCCCGCAAGCGCAAGGGACAGCGCCAAAAAGGCAAGAAGTCGATTCCCTTGCAACTCGTCGAACCCGAACCCGAACCGCCGCCGACCGTCCCGCCGCCGCGCGTACAGGTGCCGTCACCTATTAGTCTTTTGCGCTGGCGGCAGGAACTCAAAGAGGGCGAAAGAAGCCTCGCGCGGCGTAAGGACTCCGACCCGCTCCCCGAACAGGACTTGCCGTGGCTTCCCTCGCCGTCGGACAAGCCGCCCCCCCCGCCGCCGCCCCCGCCGCGCGTCGCCGCGTACCTCCGCGACGCACTGCGTACCGGGGCCGCCAATGTCGCACACTGCGTTATCGCACTGTTCCAACAGGGCCTCGCGTTCCTGTGCCATATCGTCGTGAGCCTCTTCGCGTGGATTGGGCGCCACCTCCCGCCGCTCCCGCCCTTCCTGCGTAAACGCCGCCGCTATCGCGGACGCGTCCGCGCCCCGGCGTGGAGACAGTGGAGGGCCTTCTGCCTGTCGTCGCTGTTCATGGGCCTCGCGATTACGGGCGCCGTGGAGGCCGTCCGCGCGGGCGGATTCATGGACATGTGCGCGTGGGCCGCCGAACGCATGGGAAGTTTCTTCCTCTCCGGCTGTCTCTACGGCGCTGTGATAGCCCTTCTGGGCGCGCTGATTGGTAAATTATGGGTCTCCGGACTTGTCGTGTCCATCGTGGGCCTCGCCGCCTCGCTCGTCAACCACTTCAAGCTGCGAATCGACGGTACCCCGCTCGTGCTCTCCGACTTCGGCCTCGTCGGACAGGCCGGCGATATCGCCGGGGTCGCCGGGGAACTCAGCCCCCCCGAAATCTTCTGGCGCGCCGTCTGGCTCCTGACATTCTGCGTCCTGACGCTCTTCTTCCTCAGCAGTTGGACGCGTACCAGAGGCCCCGACAGACTGGTACCCGTACTCGTGTCGGTGGCGCTGATGTTCTGCCTGTTCTCCACGGGTATGACGCTCTCCGTCGGGGCGCTGTTCCATGTGGATGTCGCCGAACGCCTGCCCCCCGCGACCAACCACCGCCTCTACGGCCTGACTGTAAGCCTGTGGCGGGAGCTGTTCCTGCAAAAAGTCAGCCCGCCCCCCGACTACAGTACCGTACAAATGCAGGACGTGCTCGCGGAAGTCGACGCCCTGATTGCCGAACCCGAACCGGAACCCGTAGAGGGGGAGGAAATTCCGGAAGAGCGGGTAATGCCCAATGTCCTCGTGATTCTCTCGGAGAGCTTCTTCGACGTGAACCGCCTCCCGGGCGTGACCTACGACCGCGACCCCGTGGAGAACTTCCACGCCCTGCAGGCGGAGAGTATCAGCGGGCGCTTCTACTCGCACTACCTCGGCTACGGCACGGGCTACATTGAGATGTCCATGCAGACGGGTATCGGCGAACTCGACCTCGACGCCGGGACGAATATTTGCTTCATGCCCGACGAAACCTACGAACTGTTCGATTCCCTCGCCGAACAGTACACGAATCTGGGCACCTATACGGCGGAAATGCTCCACGCCTACGACAACAGCCTCTATAACCGCACCGTCACATACCCGCTGATGGGCTACTCCAAGTGCCTGTTCTCGGAGGACATCCGCGCCCTCGGAATCGAGTGGAACGGCAACCTCTACGGCGGCTACTACATGAAGGATTCCTATTTCTTCCAAGCCATGCGCCACGAAATGGAGGCTATCAACGAATCCGGACAGAAGGCCTTTCTCTACGGTATCACCATGGAGAATCACCAGCCGTTCAACCCCGACAAATTCAACGGCGTGTCGCAAGTCAAGGTCACGGCCCCGAAACTGAAGCGCTCCGAACTGGAGATTCTCAAAGTGGGCGTGGAGGGAATCGTGCGCGCCGACGCCGCCTTGGGCGAATTGACCGACGCCTTACGGGATTACCCGGTACCGACGATTGTCGCCTTTTTCGGCGACCACCGTCCGACGCTCCCCATGCCCAACGGGAGAACCGTCTATACGCAACTCGGGCTCGTCTCCGGCGGCGACACCAGTCTGTGGACGGAGGAGCAGATAGGCGACCTCTACTCCAGCGACTACCTCATCTGGGCCAACGACGCCGCGCTCTTACAGGGACAGGCCGGAACCCGGAAACACGCCGGGGTACTGTCCTTCGGCCCCATGATTCTCGAACTCACCGGACAGCCCCTCACCCGCTGGTGGAAACTGGCGTGCCTGTCGGCGAAAGTCCAGCTTGTCAGCCGGGAAGTTTATTTCGCTAACGGCAAGGGCGAACCGTACTTCACACAGGCGCGGGCGGGCCTGTCGCCGGAAGAAGAACACCTTCTCGACTTGCGCTCCTACGTGCTCTACGACGCCCTCTACGGCGAGCACTACATCACGGCGGCGATGAACCGCGCCGGGCCGTAGAGACACGAAAGCCTGTCAAGTTTCCCCGCGTGGGAGGCAACCGCGACACAAGGCCGCGGCGGCCCCGGATTCCGGAGGCCGCCGCGTTGAAATGTCACGTCTTCGCCTGAATTTTCGCGCCGCACTTCGGACAGGTGATAATGATGTTCCCCTTGCCCGCCGGGACGCGGCAGACCGTCCCGCACTGCTTGCAGGTGTAGTATTTGTGCTCCTTGTCGCGGTGGCGCTTAATCGCCCCGTCGGTAATGCGCTTCGTGCGCCCCCACCAGTCCAGCCAGCGCATATTCTCCGCCTGACGCTTCGGCAGATTCCGCGACAGGATACGGAACGCCATCACGACGAGTACGATGTACGTCAGAATGTCGAACGCCCAGCCGACAAACGCGCTCCGCGTCAGCGCCAGCGCAATCGCCCGCGCGACGCACACAATCAGGTACCCCCACAACAGCGCGTAGTTCAACTGGTCCATCCCGTTGCGGCCCAGCATGAACCGGCCCGCCGCGACGCGTAGTTTTTGCAGGGCATTTTGAAGGCTCTCCATGGAATCCCCTCTCTTTCCGGCTATTTCCCCTATTGTATCCGAAAATTCCCCCGCTGACAACCGTTTTCACAGAAATTTACAATTTCGACATATTTCGCGTTCAGAAAAGGAAGTGTGTTTTCCGCTATGGAAAAGAAAGAGTTCAAGGCCGAATCGAAGCGCCTCCTTGATTTGATGATTCACTCCATCTACACCCACAAGGAAATTTTCCTCCGGGAGCTGATTTCCAACGCCAGCGACGCCTGCGACAAACTCTGCTACCGCGCGCTCACCGACAGCGCCGTCGGCATGGAGCGCAAGGACTTTCAAATCCGGCTCGCTATCGACGCCGACAAGCGCCTCCTGACCGTCTCCGACAACGGAATCGGCATGAACCGCGACGACTTGGAAGACAACCTCGGCATGATTGCCTCGTCGGGCTCGTTCCGCTTCAAGCAGGAACTCGGCGACGACGCCAAAGACACCGACGTTATCGGGCAGTTCGGCGTGGGCTTCTACTCCGCCTTCATGGTCTCCGACCACATCACGGTCATTACGCGCAAGTACGGCGAGGACGCCGCGTGGAAATGGGAGTCCGACGGCTCCGAAGGCTATACCATCGAGGAGGCGTCGCGCGACGCCGCCGGGACGGACATCATCCTGCATATCAAGCCCGACACCGACGAGGAGAACTACGGCGAGTTCCTGCAAAGCTGGAAAGTACAGTCCCTCGTGCGCAAATACTCGGACTACATCCGCTTCCCGATTCGCATGGAAGTCAGCAAGACCCGTAAGAAGGAGGGCTCCACCGACGAGAACCCGGAGTACGAGACCTATCAGGAGGAAGACACCCTCAACTCTATGGTGCCCCTGTGGCAGCGGAGCAAGTCGGAAGTCACGGAGGACGAGTACGGCAAGTTCTACCGCGACAAGTTCCACGACTACGGCGAACCCCTCCGCGTGATTACGGTCTCCGTAGAGGGCGCCGTCACCTACAAGGCCCTGCTGTTCGTGCCCTCCGCCGCCCCCTACGACTTCTACACGAAGGACTATCAGGCCGGGTTACAGCTCTATTCCAGCGGCGTACTCATTATGGACAAGTGCGCCGACCTCCTGCCGGAGTATTTCCGCTTTGTGCGCGGCGTCGTCGACTCCCCCGACCTGTCCCTGAACATCTCCCGCGAACTGCTCCAGCACGACAGACAGTTGAAGGTCATCGGCGCGAACCTCGAAAAGAAGGTCAAGAGCGACCTGTTGAAACTCCGCGAGGAAGACCGCGAGAAGTATGAGACGTTCTGGAAGCAGTTCGGGCGGCAGATTAAGTACGGGCTTGTCAGCGACTACGGCGCGCACAAAGAGACGTTGCAAGACCTGCTGATGTTCTACTCGTCCACGGAGAAAAAGCCCGTGACGCTGGCGGAGTACGCCGACCGCATGCCCGGGGAGCAGAAGTACGTCTACTACGCCGCCGGGGAGACGCCCGAGAAAGTCGACCGCCTGCCCCAGACGGAATTGCTCAAAGACAGGGGCACGGAGATTCTGTACTTTACGGAGGAGGTCGACGAGTTCTGCGCGCAGACGCTCCGCGCCTACCGGGAGAAGGAGTTCCGCTCCGTACTCGACCAAGAGTTGGAGGAGGGCGACAGCGAGAAGGCCAAGGAGACCGCCGAAGCGCATAAGGCGACGTTCGACTTTGTCAAGGAGGCCCTCGGCGACAAGGTCAAGGAAGTCAAGGCGTCCGCGAGACTGAAATCTCACCCTGTCTGCCTGACGGCGGAAGGGCTGAGCTTTGAAATGGAGAAGTATTTCCACGCGGTACAGCCCGACATCGGCGTACAGGCGGGCCGGGTGCTCGAGCTCAACGTGGAACACCCGGTATTCGCGTCGCTGGAAAAGGCGGTCTCCGACGACCCCGAGAAGGCGAAGAAATACGCCTCCCTGCTCTATTCGCAGGCCCTGCTTATCGCCGGACTGCCCCTCGACGACCCCTCCGGCTATACCGACCTCGTGTGCGGCCTGATGAAGTGACGCAAAAGTTCCGGATTTCCTTGGAAAACAGGAAATCCGGAACTTTTCATTTCAGGCGCTTGGGCGAAAATCCAACCCCAAGCGCTGAAGTTGAAAAATTCAAGAAATTTAGCGTTTTCGGAATTTGGAGACAGCCCCCACATACTTCTTGACGGAACGGGGTATGGTATGATAAGCGCAACAGGGACTTCCGGTTTGTGGACAGAGGAGGCGGTCAGGGTGAAAACCATCATTACCATTGGGCGGCAGTTTGGAAGCGGCGGTAAGGAAATTGGGATTCGTGTGGCGCGGGAGTTGGGAATCCCCTTCTACGACAAGGAACTCATGAAGGAAGCCGCCAAACAGAGCGGCCTGTCCGAGAAAATTCTGGAGAGCTTCGACGAGCGCCCGAAAAGCCTCCTCTACTCCATCGCCATGGATTCCTATATCTTCTCCCTGCCCGGCACCGGCGCCGGGGATTCCCTCGAGCAACAGGTCTATTTGGCCACGTTCGACACCATCCGCCGCCTCGCCGACAACGGCCCGTGCGTCATCATCGGGCGCTGCGCCGACTACGCCCTCAACGAGAATCCGAACCTTCTGCGCCTGTTCATCTACGCGCCGATTGCCGACCGCGTCAAACGCGTCGCGGAGCGCCAGAACCTTTCGCCGGAAAAGGCCAAGACCCTCATCCGCAAGACCGACCGCCGCCGCGCGTCCTATTACGAATACTACACCTCCCGCGGCTGGGGCGAGGTGGATACCTACGACTTCTGCCTCAATTCCAGCAGTCTCGGGCTGGGCGGAACCGTGGAGTTAATCCGCTCCATGGTCGGGCACAAGGAGAACCCCGTTCCAAGCCCCACCGAACAGGACCCCACCCGTTTATAAAATCCCGCGCAGGGTTGAAATCATAAAATAAGGAGCGAGGAACCATGAGCGAAAAGACCAAGCGAGTGCGGAGAATCGGCGTACTTACCAGCGGCGGGGACGCTCCCGGCATGAATGCGGCTGTGCGTGCGGTCGTGCGCGAGGCGCTGACGAACAACGTCGAGTGCGTCGGCATCCGGCGCGGCTACAACGGCCTCATCCACGGGGACTACTACCTTATGACCGGGCAGGAGGTCAGCCACATCCTTTCCCACGGCGGCACGGTGCTCTACACCGCCCGCAGTGAGGAGTTCATGACCGAGGAGGGCCGGAAACGCGCCGTGGATATCTGCCGCTTCCTCGGCCTCGACGGACTGGTCGCAATCGGCGGCGACGGCACGTTCCGGGGCGCGCTGGAACTCTCCCGGCTGGGCCTCCCCGTCGTCGGAATCCCCGCGACCATCGACAACGACGTTGGCTGCTCCAACTATACCATCGGATTCGACACCGCCTGCAATACGGCCATCGACTGCGTCGACCGCCTCCGCGACACGATGTCCTCCCACGAGCGCTGCTCCCTCGTGGAAGTCATGGGACGCCGCGCCGGATTCCTCGCGCTGTACGTGGGAATCTCCGTGGGCGCCACCGCCGTGCTCCTCCCCGAACGCGACCTCGACTTTGAGCGCGACGTGCTCGAACCCATCCGCGAGGCCCGCTTCGCCGGCAATACGCACTTTATGCTCGTCGTCGCCGAGGGCGTGTGCATGGACGAGAAATTCGAGGGCGTCCACACCGTGTTCGACTTGGGCAACAAAATCAAAGAGGCCATCGGCATGAAGCCGACCGTCACCGTACTGGGACACTTACAGCGCGGCGGCAAGCCGACGGCCCGCGACCGCGAGACCGCCAGCCGTATGGGCTACCGCGCGGTCAAGGCCCTCGTGGAAGGCCGCGCCAACCTTATCATCGGCACGCAAAAGGGCAAAATTGAGGAAATCCCCATCGAGGACGCCCTGAAGATGAAGAAGTCCATCCAAATGGAGCGCTACGACATGCTCCGCGACTTGCAGAACCGCGTCCCCAGACACTGAATGAACCCGGCGTTTCCGGGGATACTACGCCCAAACACCGAAAGGGGGCGGGCGTATGAACGCACGAATTGGCTTTATGGCGGGAATCGGAGCGGGCCTGATGGCGGGCGCGTTCGCGGGCGCGATGGCGCCCACGGGCCGGAGGGAAATCCGGAAGCTCGGGCGCGCCGTGGAAAAAGCCGTTGACAACGTCATTTCCGACATGCGTTGAAACTCCGGGGGAACGTCTGTTCCCCCGGAAAAATTATGCCCGAAAGGACGCCGGAAGCCGCCCGGGACGGAGGAACAGGATTTTTTCCCGCCTCCGCTTGTATTTTCCCGGCTAAGCTGTTATAATCAGGGCAATTTGCGAAACAGGAGCGTCTTATGACCTTTTATTTACAAAATCTGCTGGAATCCCTTGATTTTACGTCCCTCCGCGCCGCGCTGATACGTGTGGCGGCGGTTGTGCTGTGCCTGAGCGTACACGAAAGCGCCCACGGCCTAGCCGCGCTGGCCCTCGGCGACCCCACCGCGCGCAATCTCCACAGGCTGTCGCTCAACCCCCTGCGGCATATCGACTGGCTCGGCCTTGCCATGATGTTCGTCGCGGGGTTCGGCTGGGCGAAACCCGTGCCCGTCGACCCGCGCTACTTCCGGAATCCCAAATGGGGCATGGCCCTCACGTCACTGGCCGGCCCGGCGTCTAATTTCCTGCTGGCGGCGGCGTCGGTGTGTCTGGCGCGCGTGTTCGCGAACAACGCGGCCCTGCTCGTGTTCTTCGGCTCTACCGTGCCGGTACTCTCCCTTGGGCTGGGCGTGTTCAACCTGATACCGTTCCCGCCGCTGGACGGCTCCAAAGTCCTCGCGGCGCTCCTCCCCGACGCCCTCTATATCCGCTGGATGCGCTACGAGCGCTTCGGCATGCTCATTCTGCTGGCGGTGATTTGGTTCGGCTGGGACGGGAATTTCGTCAGCAACGCGGTGCTGTGGCTTTACAGGCCCCTTCTGGCGCTGTTCTTCGGACTGTGAAAGGCGGCGGAAATGGAGAGCCCCGTATTCAAACTGGAAAAGGTCGTCCGCACGCGCAACGAGGAAATGCAGGACTTCGAGGGCCCCTTAGACCTGATTCTGTTCCTCCTGAGCCGGAACAAAATGGAAATTCAGGACATTTCCATTTCCCTGATTTGCGACCAGTACCTTGCGTGGATTGCACAGCGGCAGAGTATGGACTTGGAGGTGGCGAGCGAGTTTATCACGATGGCCTCACAGCTCATGTACATCAAATCGCGGATGCTGCTTTCGATAGAGGACGAGGAAGCGCAGGACGAGATGGACGCGCTGATTGAATCCTTGGAGGAGCGGAAGCGCAACGAGAGCTACGCGGAAATCAAGGCAATGGCGGCGAAACTCGGGCCGCTGGGGGAGTTCGGGCGGAACGTCCTGACGCGAGACCCGGAGCCGCTGGAGCGCGGCAAAGTCTACGAGTACAACCAGCGCCTGACGGACTTGGGCGCGGCGCTGGCCGAATTGCGGAGCCGTTCGGCGCGGGCGTTGCCGTCGCCGGAGGCGGCCTTCCGCGAGATTGTACAGCACGAGCCGTACCCCGTCGAGACGAAAGCCGAGGAACTCTTGCGGCGTCTGCGGGAAGAGGGCGTTTTGAAGTGGTTCCGGGTCTTTTTCGGGTGCCGGAGCCGTAGCGAAATCGTGGCGACGTTTCTGGCGGTGCTGGAACTGTGCCGGGGGCGTATGATACGGCTGTTCGGGCCGCGCGAGGACTACTCCGTAGAGGCCGTGGACGGCGAGAGCGCGGCGGAAGTCGCGGAGGAGCGCCCGGAGGCGGTGCCGGAGTTCGGGCCGCGCCGCGGATTACGCCGCCGCAGGCGTGAGCGCAACGCCGCCGCCGCGCCGCAATAACACGCGCAATCGGAAAGGAGGCGGACGCGTGGACGAGAAGGAATTGGAATCGGCGGTAGAGGGCATTTTGTTCGCGTCCGGGGAGCCGTTGCACGTAGAGCGCATTTGTTTCGCGCTGTCGATAGAGCGCGCCGACGCCGAGGGAATCCTGCGCCGCCTGCAGGACTACTACGCCTTTGAGCGTCGCGGAATGCGGCTGTTGCAGATGGAGAACCGCTGGCAGTTGTGCTCGTCGCCCGACCACGCCGACGCCATACGCAAGGCGTTTGAAATCCGCAAGCCGGCGAAGCTCAGTCAGCCGGCCTTGGAGGCGTTGACGATAATCGCCTACTACCAGCCCACGACGCGCGCCTATGTGGACAAGCTGCGCGGCGTCGACAGCGCCTACACGGTGGGACTGTTGCTGGAACGGGGGCTAATCGAGACCTGCGGCAACTTGCAAGCGCCGGGGAGGCCGTTGCTGTACCGGACGACGGAGAAATTTTTACGGTCGTTTCACATCAGCAGTCTGGACGAGTTGCCGCCGCTGAACGAGGACGACATCCCGCCGCAACAATTGAAGATAGAGGATATCGCGAAAGCGGACGCGCCGCAACCGGAAACGGTCCCGGACCCCGGGACTGTCGACGAACCGCAAGCCGTCACGGAACCGGAGAGCGTCGACGAACTGGAAAGCGTCGCGGAGACGGAGAGCGTCAACGAACCGGAAAGCGTCGCGGAACCCGGGACTGTCGACGAACCGCAAGGCGTCACGGAGACGGAGAGCGCCGACGAACCGGAAACTATTGAGGAACAAGAGACTGTCAGCGAACCCGAACCTGTCGACGAGGCGGAGACGAGACCGCCGCCGCGCGAACTCATGACGGTATCTTACCCGCGACTGCTGGCGGCGAACCCGGTACCAGTACGGCGAAAGCCCGCGCGGAAACCGTACCGCATGGCGGGGGCGTTCCGCACGCGCCGGACGCGCCCCGTACACAAACGCCACAAAGTACGGAGAATCGCACGGCCCCGCCGCGCGTCCCCGGAAGGCCCCGACGTGTCCGGTACGCACTCGCCGGAAGTCTCCGACGTGTCCGGCATACTCTCTCCGGAAGTCCCCGCCGCGCCCGGTACGCTTTCCCCGGGAATCCCCGCCGCACCCGGTACGCGCCCGCCGGGCCGGAGACTGTCCGGTAAAACAGTGAGGAGGTGTTTGCATTGCCTGCTCTGTGGGTGCTGGCTGTCGTGGCCCTTCTGCTCGTTCTGATACTTCTTACGCGTCTGCGGGTGGTCTTTACCGCCAAGGATGACGCCTTGACACTCGAAGTCCGCGCGGCGTTCTTCCGCTACCGCGTCCTGCCCCCGCCCGACGAGAAACCTTCCAAAAAGAAGAAACCCGCGCCCGAAAAGCCGAAAGAGCCTGCCCCAAAGCGGACAGTCACGGAGACCATACAACGCCTTTTGGCGCTCTTAGACCGCTTCTGGGAACCCGTAACGGGAGTGTTGCGCAACATCCGGGGCGCGGTGCGCGTCGACCCGCTGACCGTACACGTCACCTACGGCGGGCACGACGAACCCGCCGACGCCGCGATTCTCTGCGGCGATACGCTCGCGGCGGTCTGGGCGGTCATGCCCGTACTCGAAACGCTGTGCCGGATTCCGGGGCCGCGTATCACCGTCGACACCGATTTCGACGCGCCGAACAATGTGCGCCTCGACGCCCAAATCGCCCTGACGTTGCGCGTCTGGGCCTTACTCGTCTCCCTGCGTCCCCTGCTTGCACTCCTGCGGAAACAAACTCCGAAACAGCAGTAACGGAAAGGACGGATTTTCATGGAAAAAAATAACTCCCTGAATGAGCTCATGCGTTCCACGCTCGACCGCGTGCGGGAAATGGCCGATGTCAATACGATTGTCGGCAAGCCCATCACGACGCCCGACGGCGTGACGCTGATTCCGATATCCCGTGTGAGTTTCGGCTTCGGGAGCGGCGGCGGGAGCTACGGCAAAACCTCCGACGGCTTCGCCGGGGGCGGCGCGGCGGGCGTGAAAATTGACCCGGTGGCGTTCCTGACCGTCCGCGACGGTATCACGCGCGTGTTGCCCGTCGCCGCGCCGCCGCTGAACACCGTCGACCGTGTCGTCGACGCCGTGCCCGATATTATGACAAGAGTGGAAAATTATTTCGACAAGAATCACGAGCGCAGCGCCCGCGAACAGGAAACGGAAACCGAATAACGGGGTATAATGACACTCGAGGTGAAATTTCATGACCAAAACACCCGTAAGCCGTATTCTGACGCTGATACTGTTGCTGTCTCTGTTGCCGCTGACGCCCCCGGCGCGCGCGCTGGAGACTTCCGCAACCGCCGCGATTCTCGTCGACGCCTCCACGGGACAAGTCCTCTACGAGAAGAACCCCGACAAGCAAATGCTCATTGCCAGTACGACGAAAATCATGACGGCGCTCGTGGCGCTCCGCGACGGCAAATTAACCGACACCGTGACCGTCAGCCGGAACGCCGCCGGAACGGAAGGCTCGTCGATGTACCTGAAGGCCGGGGAGACGCTGACGCTCGAAGCGTTGATGTACGGCCTCATGCTCTCGTCGGGCAACGACGCCGCCGTCGCGATTGCGGAACACGTCGCGGGGAGCGTGTCGGCGTTCGCGGCGCGCATGAACGAAACGGCCCGCGATTTGGAGATGTGGCACAGTTCCTTTGCCAACCCGCACGGCCTGAACCACCCCGACCACTATTCGACGGCCCGCGATATGGCCAAGCTCGCCAACGCCGCCATGAACAACGAGACCTTGCGCCGGATTACCTCCACGCGTACCGTCACGCTGGCGGGGCGGAGCATGAAGAACCACAACAAATTGCTGTGGTCGTTGGAGGGCTGTATCGGCCTGAAAACCGGCTACACGAAAGCGGCGGGGCGGACGCTCGTCACCTGTTGCGAACGGGGCGGGCGGCGGCTGATTGCCGTCACGCTCAAGGACGGCGACGACTGGAACGACCACCGGAAAATGTACGAGTACGGCTTCTCGACGCCGTGGGAACCCGTCCCGGCGGAACCGGAAATTGCGTGGCCCGCGCCGCGTACAACCGAACCCGCGCCCGTCACGTCGGCGCGGAATCTGACGGTAATGGGGAATTTCCTCGGGGAAGTCCCGGTAGCGGGCGGGCGCTGGTCTACGGTGCCGCTGATTGCGGGTACGACCCTCGGCGTACAGGTGCCCTACGGCGCGGACGTGCAAATCGGTATCGAACTGGACAAGCCGCTCGCGGCCCCGGTGGCGCTGGGGAGTAAGGCGGGCGTGGCGGTGTTCTACGTCGACGGCGCGGAGTGGGGGCGCGTGGACGCGCTGTGCGGGGAGGAAGTCCCGGTAGCGCTGGAGGCCGCCGCCGCGCCGCCCTCGGAACAACAGCTCTACGAACTCGAACAGGCCCCGGAGGCCATGCGGGAGTACGGCTACGAACTCGAACAGGCGGCGGCGTGGGGGCAGTCCTACGGCAACGCGAATCCCTATGCGTGGGAACAGGCCCCCGCCGCGTCCGTACAGTCTCCTAATGTGTCTGTAGCGTCTCCCGCCGCGCAAGACCCCTACGCGTGGGAACGCCTCCCGGCGCTGTTCGGCTGACATGGAGACGCGCATACAAAAACTATTCGGCGGGGTGTGCTCGCGGCGGACGGCGGAGGCGTGGATTTCCGCCGGACGCGTGACCGTCAACGGACGCCCCGCCGTACTCGGACAGCGCGCCGACCCCGAACGCGATACCATCCTGCTGGACGGAAAGCCCCTGCCGCGCCCGGAATCGGCGGTCGTCCTGATGTTGAACAAGCCCCCGGGCTACGTGTCGACCATGCGCGACACCCACGGGCGGCCCACCGTCGCCGAACTCGTCCGCGACTGCGGCGCGCGCGTGTTCCCCGTCGGTCGGCTCGACTTCCAGTCGGAGGGACTGCTTCTCATGACCAACGACGGGGAGCTGTCGTTCCGGCTGACACACCCGGCGAACGAAGTCGAAAAGGCCTACGAAGTCACGGTATCCGGCGACTTGTCGCAAGCCGCCGAACGCCTCGCGGCGGTTCGCACACTCGACGGCGGCGAAACCATTCGCCCCGCGACGGTCGAACTGTTGCGGATTTCGCGCGGGCGCGCCGTGCTGTCGGTGACGATTCACGAGGGCAAGAAGCGGCAAATTCGCCGTATGTGTACGGCTTGCGGATTGCGCGTCACGCGCCTGCGCCGGGTACGCGAACACAGTCTCGAATTAGGCGGACTGCCTCCGGGGAAGTGGCGGCGGCTGACCGCGGAGGAAATCGCCGCGCTCGGCGCGGGGAGGGAGTAGCATTGTCAAAGAACATCCTGCGCGCGATGGAACAGGACATGGGCCGCTTCTCGAAGGGACAGAAGCGAATCGCCCGGTACATCCTCGACCACGCCGAAAAGGCGGCGTCGCTGACCGCCGGACGCCTCGGGGAACTGGCGCAAGTGAGCGAATCGACGGTTGTACGGTTCGCCTCGGAGCTGGGCTACGGCGGCTACCCCGAAATGCAGAAGGCCCTACAGGAGACCTTGCGCAGTCGCCTGACGGCCCCCGAACGCCTCCGCGACGCCGACGCCCGTTTCCCGGACTTGCCGGGGGCCGTACTCCGGCGCGACATGGAGACGTTGCGCGTCGTGGCGGCGCAGTCCAGCCGCGACGACTTCCGGCGCGTTGTAGAGCGCATTCTGTCCGCGCGGCACGTCTACATCCTCGGGGTACGCTCCTCGTCGTTCGTCGCCGGGTACCTGAATTTCTACCTTCACTTCCTGATGGAACAGGTGACGCTCGTCCAATCGAACGCCGCCGGGGAAATCTTTGAGCAGTTGTTCCGTATAGGACCCGGAGACGTGATGATTGCTATCAGTTTCCCGCGCTACTCCCCCGTCACCGTCAATACGGTCAAGTTCGCGCGCGACCGGGGCGCGTCTATCGTCGCCGTCACCGACAACGTACAGTCGCCGGTCTACGCGCTCTCGGAGGCGTCGCTGTTGGTTCCGTGCGAGATGATATCGTTCGTCGACTCGATGGTCGCGCCGCTGTCGATGATGAACGCGCTTTTAGTCGAACTGGCGCACCGCCTGAACGCCGACGCCTCGGAGGCGTTTTCGCGTCTGGAGGACATCTGGAACGAGTACGGCGTGTTCGGGCGCACGGATGAGGAGTGAAAGCGGCGTATTCGGGCGCGGATAGGGAGTGAACTTTTCCCGCACGCCGGGAATGTCGGCGTAGTTTGAGGAGTGAAAGCGTTTGCGAAACGTGACAGTAATCGGAGGCGGGGCGGCGGGGATGATGGCGGCGGCGACGGCGGCGGAGTACGGCGCGCGCGTGACGCTGTTGGAACCCAACGAGCGCCTCGGAAAGAAACTCAATATCACGGGGAAGGGGCGCTGTAACCTCACGAACGACGCCGACCGCGAAACCTTACTGGCGGCAATTCCGCGCAACGGGCGCTTTCTCTACAGCGCGTTCGCGCGCTTCGGCCCCCGGGATACGATGGCCTTTTTTGAATCGCTGGGCGTACCGCTGAAAGTAGAGCGCGGGCGGCGGGTGTTCCCGGTGTCGGATAGGGCATTCGATGTCAGCGCGGCCCTCGAACGGCGCTTGAAAGCGTTACATGTGCGGGTCGTACGAGACCGCGCGGTGTCCGTGGCGACGGCCCCGGACGGCGTGACGGGCGTCGCGGGGGAGCGCGGCGACTACCCCGCCGACGCCGTCATACTGGCCACGGGCGGCGTATCGTACCCGGCGACTGGCTCGACCGGAGAGGGACACCGTATCGCGCGCGAACTCGGGCACAGCGTCACGCCCCTGCGGGCGTCGCTGGTGCCGCTCCGCGAACGCGGCAACCGTTGCGCCAAAATGCAGGGGCTGTCCCTGCGGAATGTCGGGCTGACCGTCCGCGAAAACGAAAAGAGTATCCACACCGCGTTCGGGGAGTTACTGTTTACCCATTTCGGCGTAAGCGGGCCTCTGGTACTCTCGGCGTCGGCGCACATGCGGCGCTTTGACGACTGCCGCTACCGGCTGGAAATCGACCTCAAGCCCGCCCTCGACCCCGACACCCTCGATAAGCGTCTGCTCTCCGACTTGCGCAAGTACGCGAATCAGGACATTTGCAACGCCTTAAACGACCTCTTGCCCCGGAAGCTGATACCCGTCATCGTCGGCGACAGCGGGATACCGCCGGGGGTCAAGGCGCACGACCTGACACGTACACAGCGCCTTGGACTGTTGCGGCTGTTGAAGGCGTTCCCGGTGGACATCGCCGGGACGCGGCCCGTCACGGAGGCCGTCGTGACTTCCGGCGGGGTGGACGTGGCGGAGGTGAACCCGAAAACGATGGAATCGCGCCTTGTGCGGGGGCTGTACTTCGCCGGGGAACTCCTCGACGTGGACGCCTACACGGGCGGCTATAACTTACAGATTGCGTGGTCGACGGGCCGCGCCGCCGGCCTCGCCGCCGCGAATCAAGCGGGCGACGAATTGTCCGCAAAGCAACGAAAGGAATCAACATGAAGCATTACAGTATCGCAATTGACGGCCCGTCGGGCGCGGGCAAGAGTACGCTGGCGCGCGCCGTGGCGGAGAAATTCGGCTTCCTGTACGTCGACACGGGCGCGATTTACCGTACTGTGGGGCTGTCGGCCCTGCGGGCGGGCGTCGACCCCAAGGACGCCGCGGCGGTCTCCGTACTCCTGCCCTCGACGCGCGTCGAGCCCGTACACGCCGCCGACGGCTTACAGCATATGTACCTCAACGGGGAGGACGTAACAGAGCAGATTCGCACGCCAGAAGTCTCGATGGCGGCGTCAGCGGTGGGGGCGCACGCGCAAGTACGCGCCTTCCTGCTCGACACCCAGCGCGACCTCGCAAAGACCAACAACGTCATCATGGACGGGCGCGACATCGGCACGGTCGTTCTGCCGGACGCGGACGTGAAAATCTTCCTGACGGCCTCCGCGCAGGAGAGGGCGTGGCGGCGGACGCTCGAACTGTCGGCGCGCGGCACGCCGAAGCCCTACGAAGAAGTCCTCGCCGAACTCGAAGCGCGCGACCGCGACGACAAGACGCGCACAGAAGCGCCGCTGCGTCAGGCGGAGGACGCCGTGCGCCTCGACAACTCCCAACTGACGTTTCAGGAGACCGTCGACGCGCTCTCGGAGATAATACAGGAGAAAATAGCGCTATGAACGAGAAAGTAAAGCCCACGAACGCGTTTTACGTCGTGGCCTACTGGCTGATAAAAATCTACCTCGCGATAGT
>CAMHDB010000007.1 GCA_946183715.1 uncultured Oscillibacter sp. | reverse complement strand
GATTCCATCAGGGCCTTGTAGGAAGCCTCCAAGGCGGCGTGCTTGACATCCTCATCCACGTCGACCTCAAACTGTAACATTAAGTCCTCGCCGGGGATGAAGCCGTACTTCTGAAAGCGCTTGCTGAAAGGCAGGTCTTGATTGAGTGTGGCGCTGTCGCCGTCGTCCAGCAGGCTGTCGAGGATGACCGTATAACTGTAATACCATCCGCTCTCCCCGCCGAACGTGCCGACCTGACAGACCTTGCCGGAAACGAATCCGGTGTAGACGCCGCGTTTCTGGGAGTAGAAGCCGAACTGGTTCATTCTATACTCGAACTTCTTGGTTGCCATACTGCTGACGCCGCGCACGGTGAGGGTAAAATTTACGTCGACGGGGCCTGTACTCGTGGCGAACGCGGAACCGCCGGGAACCCAGCAGTTCAGGCGCGTGACGAGTTTTTCCGTATTGGCAATCGGTTCGCCGCTGTTTTCGTCGTATCCAATCCAGCAGTAGAGTTTTTTGCTGATGTTGACTTCTTTGTTGGTGTCCGCCTTATCCGGGTCTTCCTTCGGCGTATCTGGCGAATTGAAAGGCGTTTCTTTCGTGGTGGTATCTTCCGGTTTCAAGAGGTCGTCGAGGGGGTCGTCGGGGTTCTTGTCGGGGTTCTCATCCGACGTGGGGGTGTCCTTTGTGGGGTCGAATACGGGCGCGGGCGTACCCGGTTCGTCTGTTTCGCCGCCGGAACCCTGTCCGCCACCGGAGCCGGAATCATCGCCCTCAGTATTTCCCGGGTCCGTTCCTATAGGATTGAACGTTTCAGGCGTTGAAGTTTCCGGGTCGGGAGAAGGTTCTGTTGTGGGTGTCGATTCTGTCTTAATGACAGGACTGCCGTCGGGGCCATACTCGGGGCCGTCCGAATCATCACCACCGCCGCCGGAACCCTCACCGCCGGAACCGCTGCCAGAACCACCGCCGCCGCCATTGTTGTTTGGAGGGGTATACACAAGTTCCCACGGAATGTCTGCCGACATATCGTCTTTGCCGTCGCCGCCGTAGTAGCCAATCAACGCGTCTTGCTTCAAACGATTGGCGACGTAAGTCAATTGCTCTTCCAATTGGTCTTTCAATTGGTTCTTGCTGTCGTCGCTGTCATCAGCACGAAGGTCAAGGAGTGTTTGGAAATAGTCGTCCTGCTTGCCTCCGTCCGCTTGGCTGAAATACACATACAGGACGTTAAAACTGACCGGGTCAAACTCAATAATCCAGTGGCCGTTGAGCAGTTCCTGCGGGACTGCGCTTTCCGTGATTTCGCCGCTGTCACTTCTTTTCGTCACCTGAAAAAGAATATTTTCAAGTTCTCGAGCGGCGTCTTTTGTCGCGGCGTCCCCTGACCAGAGTTGATAGACGGGCGCGGAAGAGTTGTCAATCGTGGACGTTTTCCACTGTCCGTTCGACTGTTCAAATACCACCTTATTCCGCGGAAGGCCCGTTTTTTTGTAGTCGTTATAGTTCTCTTTACTTGTGTCAATGGTTTGTCCCGCGAGTTCCGCGTTGGTAAGGTTACGCTGCACGGCGATGTAGAGTGTCTCGGCCATTTTATCAAGCGAGGCCTGCCGCCCCTGCCGCATCATCTGCGAGGCCCCCACGGCCCCGACTGCCAGCAGAATCGCCAGCAGTCCCACTACCAGCAGCATTTCCGCCATCGTATAGGCGCGGCTGTCCAGACGCCTCCGGGCGGAATTACATTGTGTCTTTCTCATAAGTACGCCCCCTTATATCGAACGCAACCGGGTCGCCCCGGCCCAAGAAGTAATTGTAATCCAGTACACATTATACCCCGCAATTCCACATTTTACAACCTTTTTCGCGTTACAAATTGAAAACTTTTTTTGAACAAATTGTAAACATTCGCAAAAAACGCCGGAATGCGTACATTCCGGCGGAAATTCAGGGCTTACAGCGTCCGCAAGGTTCGTACCCCTGCGCGAGAAGGGCTTCCCGGGTTCCGGCGTACTCCTCCCGGGCGTTGGCCTTCATATTGATTGCGCTGGAACAGTCGGGATAGTGGAACTTTTTGGTATTCGTGTTGAGGACGTAGACGAATGTTTCGCCGGAATCGTCGACGGCGGCGGCCTGTTCGCTGTCCCCGGTGGCGTAGTCGATGACGATTCCGGGCTGGACGTTGTAGCAGTAGACGTTGAACAGTACGCCCTCCCCGGCGTCCTCGACCGACATGGCCTCCATCTGTACGCCGCTGGCGACGAGGTTGTCGCCCTCGAAAATCGGCGTCACGCGGTAGAGGACATGGTTCCCGGTTTCTTTGATGTAGTCCGCCGTAAGATTCTCAAAGGGGAGCATGCCCTGCACATTGAGGTAGCGCGTGCCCGTGATGAGATTCTGTCGGTTGGCGTTCTCGGCGGTCAACTGGTACCCGATGAGGTGACAGCGGTTGTAGAGGTATTTCCCGTCCACGTTGTCGTACTGTACGGTTTTCCAGCCGGAGGGTTTGACTTGTCCGATTGCGCCGCGCTTCTCGGTGGGCATGAGGTCAAGCCCGACATTGGCGTAGGCCACGCCGCAACGGCCTAATGCGTCGAGTTCGCTGTAGGTCTCGAAGGAGCGGCGCGGGAGGTCGCCGGGGTCGAAGTCGGGGACGTTGTTGTAGAGCGGCACATAGGCCTCGCCGCCGTACTCGGGGATGGTGTCAAGGGTGTATCCTTGACTGTCGGGCGGCGTTATGTCGCCGGAATCCCGGGGCGGCGCGGACTGCGGCTGACAGGCGGCCAAAATCAGGCAGAGTATCAGGCAGAGCGCGGCGAAGGAACGGTTACGCTTCACGTACATACACCTCCTCGGTGATTTTCTCGTGGGAATAGCCGGGGAACTCGTCGGTTTCGAGCAGAATCCAGCCCGGCGCGGACAGGTCTAAGTCGAGTTTGAGGTCGGACGGGTAGGCGCGGTTCCAGCGGAACAGAATCAGGCGTTCGACGCGGTCGAGTACGGGCAGAACCGGGGAATTTTCGACGAAACAGTAGTCGCCGTCGGCGGCCTTCTGTAGAAAGTCCTCGTCGACGGACACGCGCACCGGGTCGATGTCGTCGAACTGCTTACGGGTATAGGCATTCATCCACAGGCGGGCACCGTCCGAGAGGCGGAGAATCCGTTCCCGGAGAATCCTGTCCTGACTTTGCCTCCGGCGGTTGAACATCAGCCCGCCGCCGTCGTCAATTACCGCGATAATGTTCATACTGTCCCCTCCCCCGCGTCGTGATAACGTCCATGATACTTTCCCTAGGCGTCGCGATAACGTTCATGGCGTTTCCTCCCACGCCTGCATAGTCCCGACAAGTCTGCAAATCGGCTTCCCCTGTGCGTGGAACTTCTCCTCGTAGTCGGTCATAATCCCTACAGGCCCGTCGGCGTGCAGGTCGCGCGTGACTTCCGACAGCGCGAACCCGTAGCGCGGCAGTTCCGACAGCGAGAAGTCGAACAAGTCTACGTTGTCGGTCTTGAACCGGATTTGCCCGCCGTCCTTGAGGACTTCCCGGTAGCGCTTGAGGAATCCGCCGTGCGTGAGGCGGCGTTTGGCGTGACGGTTCCCGGGCCACGGGTCGGAGAAGTTGAGGTAAAGCCCATCGACTTCCCCCGGGGCGAAGTACAGCGGCAGGGCGTCGGCGTTGCCGGAGATGAAAACGACGTTGGGCAGTTCGAGACAGCGTTCCATCGCCACGACGAGCGCCTCCCGCACGACTTCCACGCCGACAAACAGTGTATCAGGCTCCGCCGCCGCGACGCCCGCCGTAAAGCGTCCCTTGCCACAGCCCAGCTCCAGCCACAGCGCCCGCGCCGACGGGTACAAGTCCCGCCAGTGTCCGCGGCGCGCGGCGGGGTCGGGTACCAGTTTCGCCGCACAGCGTTGCATTCTGGGGACGAGGTTCTTTTTCTTTCTCATGCGCATACGTTTCAACTCCCCTCTTTGCGGAACGATTGTAGCACAGATTCCCACGCTTTTCAACGGCGTTGCCCTTGACTTTACGCGCCGTTCTGGTAAGATTAAGAAAACGAAGCACGGAGAGAAACCGGAGGGCTTTTCATGTATATTGTAGACGGGATTGCCTACGCGGGAGAACAGCGGGAAAGCGTCAAAGTACAGGGTGTTCGCCCGCTGGGCGGGTATCGTCTCTGGCTGAGATTCAGCACGGGCGAGGCGAAAGTGTTCGATTTCACGCCGCTACTGTCAGAACCGGCCTTTCTGCCGTTGCAAGACCCGGACGTGTTCCGCAATGTCTACATCGACTACGGCGCGACCGTCTGGAACGACGGCGGGATTGATATCGCCCCGGAGTACCTGTACCGGAACGCGGTAGCCGTGCAAGAGAAGATTGCCGGATAAAACAATCAGGAGGAGAAATCGCCATGATTCCGCACTACCACGAGGACACGCACAAACTCCACGTCGGCACCATGCCCCACAGGGCCTACTATGTCCCGGCGTCGCGCCCTATGGACAATCTCGCCACACAGCGCGAAACATCCGACCGGATACAGTTCCTCAACGGGAATTGGAAATTCCGCTACTTTCCGGCCCTCGACGAACTCCGGGAGGCGTTCTACGAGGCGGACTACGACGTATCGGGCTACGCGGAAATCCCGGTGCCGTCCTGCTGGCAGACGCAGGGCTATGACAGGAACCAGTACACGAACTTCCGCTACCCGTTCCCGGTAGACCCGCCCTATGTGCCGAGGGAGAACCCTTGCGGCGCGTATGTGCGGACTTTCGACTACCATGCCAACCCCGCCGCGCCGCGCGCGTACCTGAATTTCGAGGGCGTCGACTCGTGCTGTTACGTCTGGCTGAACGGAAAATTTGTCGGCTACAGTCAGGTGTCGCACGCTGTCGCCGAGTTCGACGTGACGGACTTTTTGCGCGACGGCGAAAACCGTCTGGCCGTACTGGTACTGAAATGGTGTGACGGGAGCTATCTGGAAGACCAAGACAAGTTGCGTATGAGCGGCATTTTCCGCGACGTGTACCTGTTGATGCGCCCGGAAGCGGCGGTATTCGACTACTTCACGACCACGGAGTTGAACGGACCCGACGCGGTGTTACAAGTACGTGTCAAGTATTTTCACAAGACAGTCCCGGCGACGCTGACGCTTTCCGACGCCGACGGGA
Source organism: uncultured Oscillibacter sp. (assembly GCA_946183715.1). Lineage (GTDB taxonomy): Bacteria > Bacillota > Clostridia > Oscillospirales > Oscillospiraceae > Oscillibacter. The sequence continues at coordinate 15,494 of CAMHDB010000007.1, read as the reverse complement.
ATACCGTAGGAACCGCGGCGTTCCGCGACTTGCAGGACGATTCCGGGTACCGGCAGGTAGCGGAACTGACCGTACCGGACGCGCGGCGCTGGAACGCCGAGACGCCGTATTTGTATACGCTGACGCTCGAAACGCCGGGGGAAGTGATTGTTGACCGCGTGGGATTCCGCGACATCCGGGTACAGGACTGTCGGGTACTGGTGAACGGCGTCGCGGTAAAATTCCGGGGCATGAACCGCCACGACTCCGACCCCGTGACGGGCTACGCCGTCAGCATGGAGCAGGCCCGGCGCGACTTACAGCTCATGCGGCGGCACAACATCAACGCCATTCGCACGAGCCACTACCCGAACGCGCCGTGGTTCCCGCAACTCTGCGACGAGTACGGCTTCTACGTCGTGGCCGAGGCCGACTGCGAAAGTCACGGGGCCTACTCGACGTACTGCCCCGACAATAACAACCCCGCCGCCCACGAGGAGCGCTGGAATGAACTTTTTGCCGACAATCCGGAGTTCATGGAGGCCACGTTAGACCGCGTGGAGAGTTGCGTACAGCGCGACAAGAACCGCCCCTGCGCGGTGATATGGTCGATGGGCAACGAGTGCGCCTATGGGTGCTGTTTCGAGGAGGCGCTGGCGTGGACGAAACGCTTTGACGCGTCGCGCCTGACGCACTACGAAAGCGCGATTCACCACAGCCGCAAGCGCAAGTACGACTTCTCGAATCTGGACTTGTACAGCCGGATGTACCCGACCTATCAGGAAATCCGCGACTACCTGTCGGGCGGCCCGGACAAGCCGTTTATTATGTGCGAGTACGCGCACGCGATGGGCAACGGCCCCGGCGATTTGGAGGACTACTTCCAGTTGATTGAAAGCAGTCCGGTGATGTGCGGGGGGTTCATCTGGGAATGGTGTGACCACGCGGTGTACGCCGGGGAGGCCGGGAACGGGAAAGCGAAATACCTGTACGGCGGCGACAGCGGCGAAGACCCGCACGACGGCAATTTCTGTATGGACGGGATGGTGTACCCCGACCGCACGCCGCACACGGGACTGTTGGAGTACAAGAACGTCTGCCGCCCGGTACGGGTGGTGTCCTACAATCAGGAAAGCGGCGTTTTGACACTGCGTAACTATCTGGACTTCACGACGTTGAGCGACTACCTGTTTCTGGAATGGGAACTGCTCCGCGACGGGGTGGTGACGGAGACGGGCGCGCTGGATACGCCCCCAATTGCGCCGCATACGGAGGGCGTCGCGGCGTTGCGCCTGCCGGAACTGTCGGCGGGAAAGTATACGCTGAAAATCAAGTCGTTCCTGCGCCACAAGACGCCGCTCCGCCCCGCCGGATTGTTACTTGGTTTCGACGAAATCGCCCTCGACGGCCCCGACAACCGCAACCGGACTGCCGTCCGGCTCCTCGAAAGCCCCTGTACGGAGACTTCCGCGCTGTGCGTCACGGAGACGCCCGCGACGCTGACCGTACAAAACGAACGCCTGCGCTACGTGTTCGACTTGCGTACGGGGCTTCCGTCGCGGCTGTGGCTCGACGGCGCGGAGTGGCTCGACTGTCCTATGGAGTGGAACGTATGGCGCGCGCCCACCGACAACGATTCCGCGCTCGACCCGAACACCTCGCGTAAACTGGCATGGCTCGCCGCGCGCTACAACAAAGCCGTAACCCGCGCCTACGAGACCCGCTGGGAGAGAATCGGCGGCGCGGTCGTCGTGCATACGGTGCAGTCGATGGCGTCGGCGTCGGTACAGCGCTTCCTCGACCTCGACACGGCGTGGACAGTCCGCCCCGACGGCGTTCTCACCGTGGAGACGCGCGTCAGGCGCAACCCGGACTTCCCGGGACTGCCCCGTTTCGGCCTGCGCGTATTCCTCCCGGACACGCTCAATCAAGTCGAATACTGCGCCTACGGCCCCACGGAGAGTTACGCGGACAAGCGCCGCGCGACCAGTTACGGCCTCTATACGTCCTCCGTCGCGGACATGCACGAGGACTATCTACGCCCGCAGGAAAACGGCAGTCACACCGGGTGCGACTACGTGACAATCCGGGGCGGCGGGCGCGTATTCCACGCCGTGAGCGCGACGCCGTTCGCGTTCAATGTCTCGCCGTACACGGCGGAGGAACTGACGGCGAAGGCGCACAATTTTGAACTCTGTCCGAGCGGGCACACGGTGCTGTGTCTGGACTACCGTCAGGACGGAATCGGCTCGGCGAGTTGCGGCCCGGAACTGCTGGAAGCGTACCGGTTCGACGAGACCGACTTCCGTTTCCGCGTCACGCTGATTCCCGAAAATAACGGGTGATACGAAAAAGCCCCTCCCCCGCACGGCAAAACCTGTCAGGTGTGGGGAAAACCGGAGGGGCAAAACTTCTCAAATCACAGGAAAGGGACTTTATGACCGAACATGAGGAAATCAGGGACAAAGTGGTACTCGTAGGGCTGAACTCCCCGGTACTGGGCCGCGCGGAGAGTTCCGACGACGAGAGTATGGACGAACTGTCGGCGCTGGTGGAGACCGCCGGGGGGAGCGTTGAGGGAATCATTCTGCAAAACCGCCCGTCGCCCGACCCGCGTACGTTCATCGGGGAGGGCAAGGCGGAGGAAGTCCGGGAGTATTGCGGGAACGTCGGCGCGACGATGGTCATTTTTGACAACGACCTGTCGCCGTCCCAAATGCGCGTCCTGACCGAACTGCTCAAAGTACAGGTACTCGACCGCTGCGGGCTGATTCTGGACATCTTCGCACAGCGCGCCCGTACCCGCGAGGGACGCTTACAAGTAGAGCTTGCGCAGTACCGCTATTTGTTGCCGCGCCTGACGGGCATGTGGACGCATTTGGAACGGCAGGCGGGTACCAGCGGGCGCGGGCCTATCGGCTCGAAAGGCCCCGGCGAGACGCAATTAGAGACCGACCGCCGCCACATCCGGCGCAAAATCGACAAGCTCAAAGCCGATTTGGAGGACGTGCGGCGGGTACGGGGCACCCAGCGCCGGACACGCGAAAAGCGTGAAATCCCGGTCGCGGCGATAGTGGGCTACACGAACGCGGGGAAGTCGACGTTGCTGAACCGCCTGACAGGCTCCTCAATCCCCGCCAACGACCGCCTTTTCGACACCCTCGACACCACGTCGCGCCTGCTGGCCGTCAGTGACACGCTGAATGTCGTCATCAGTGACACGGTGGGCTTTATCCGGAAACTGCCGCACCAGTTGGTGGAGGCGTTCCGGGCCACGCTGGAGGAGCTGGAGTACGCCGATATTCTGTTGCACGTCGTCGACGTGTCAAGCCCGGAGTGGCGGCGGCAAGTAGAAGTCGTGGAAGCGCTGATTACGGAGCTGGGCGCGGGCGGACTGCCGCGAATCAACATCTTCAACAAGTGCGACAAACTCCCGCCGGGGGAAATCATGCCTCACGGGGACGATATCTGTTTACTGTCGGCGCGGACGGGGGAGGGCGTCCCGGAACTGCTCGACATGATAGCGAAGCGTCTCGACCCGGGAATCCGGCGCGTGACGGTGTTCCTGCCCTACGACCGGGGCGCGCTGTTGGATACGCTGTACCGGGAGGCGTTGGTGGAGGCGGTGGACTACCGCCCGGAGGGAATCGCGGTAACGGCGGTGTGCGGCCCCTCGACGCTCGGACAAGTACGGGCGTACTTGCGGACGGAGGACGGCGCATGAGCTATTTTGTACCGTATCAGGACGCGGAGACGGAGTTCACGGAAAAGCGCTCCCGTTTTATCGGGCACGTCTGGCGCGTGGACGGCGAGGAGGACGCGCGGCGGCGGATTGACGAGGCCCGGAGGAAGTACCACGACGCGCGGCATAACTGCTGGTGCTACCTGTTGCGCGAGGGCGGGGCCGTGCGCTACTCCGACGACGGCGAGCCGCAGGGCACCGCCGGACAGCCGATGTTAAACGTATTCCAGCGGCGCGGCGTGTGGAATGTCTGTTGCGTGGTGACGCGCTATTTCGGCGGGGTACTGCTGGGCGCGGGCGGCCTGACGCGCGCCTACTCCCGCGCCGCGAAAGACACGCTGGACGCGGCGGGGGTGGCGTCGGTCACGCGCTGGACGCTCTGGGAAATCCCGTGCCCGTACCCGCTTCTGGAACGGGTACAGCGCGAAATCGCGGCCTGTGGCGGGGAGGTGTCCGGGGCCGACTACGGCGCGGCGGTCGTGTTGCGCGCGGCGTTCCCCGCCCGACAGGCCGACTTGTTTGCCGGACGCCTGCGGCAGTTGTCGGGGGCGTCGGTGTCCATGACGCCAGCGGGCGAAACCGAACGCCCCGGAGAGCGCGTCGAGGCGTGACGGCAAACGCATACAAGATGAAATAGCACAACAGGCGGCGTTATCAGGAAAGCGCCGCCTGTCGCGTTATTTGATATTAACCGTCTCAATTTCATTCCGGTAAAATCCCACATTGATTTCCCTGTCCTGAGACGTTGGGAGCGTTTCCGTACTCTGTTCGTGCGCCCACGCCGTCAGGATTTTTTCCGCCATTTTTGACGGCGTCCAGTCATGCCGGGCCGCCGCCTGTTCGATGGCCTGTTTGGTCGCCTCCGTCATGCGGATGGTCATTACCGCCGTTTTCTTCTCCTTCACGCGTCCCACACCCTTCGTAAACATTGTAACCAGATTGTAACAATTTCCCGCTTGACAAGATACGATTACAAGAGTTACAATGATTACAATTTATAAGGAGGTGACGGAATGGCAGTCAATGAGTGCCCTAATTGCGGCGGGCATACGTTCTTCTCCACCCCCACCGGAAGGAAATGCTCAAAATGCGGCTATGAGATGTACGTACCCGCCATCGGGGGCAAGGGCGGGAAGGGACAGCGTTGCAGAAATTGCGGGAGATTCCAAGTTTTCAGCGGGAAATGCAGGAATTGCGGCGCGATTTACACGGCTTCCTGAACAAAAGAAAGGCGGAACAACGAATGACTAGCGAACAGAGAACGCAGTGCCATGCAATCATTCACGCGGCGAGCGTCGCGGCGGCGGGCGTGGGGGCCGGACTGGCGCAGATTCCGGGGAGTGACAACGCCGTGATTACTCCCATTCAACTGACCATGACCATTTCACTGGGCAAGGTATTCGGAAAGACGCTGGGCGAGGCGTCGGCAAAGTCCGCTATTGCGACGGTGGCGGCGTCCACCATTGGCAGGACGGTCTCACAGGTTCTGGTGGGCTGGATTCCGGGAATCGGAAACGCAATCAACGCCACGACCGCCGCCGGGATTACGGAGGCCTTGGGCTGGGCTATGGCGGAAGAGTTTGACAAGGGCCTGCTGTAAATCAGGGTACATCACCCTCCCCGTCATTACGGGGAGGGCTTTTATTGCGCGGAGGGCTTACAGATACTGGAAAGCGGCGCTTCAAAAGTCCCACAAAAGGGAAAAGTCTGGCCGACAAATTTTTGTGGCATATTGCAAAAACGGTTCGGGGTATGGTAAAATAGCGGGCGCGGCGGCGAAAGGAAGCGCCGTGCCGTTGAGAGGAGGAGACATCATGTCCGAACCATCGAAAAATTCCGAACTGGAGCAATACATCGTCGACCATCTGGACGAGGCCATCGAAAAGAACTACATCAAGCCTTACTTCCAGCCGGTCATACGGACTGTTTCCCGGCAGCTATGCGGCATGGAGGCCCTTGCACGCTGGGACGACCCAATCTGGGGACTTCTGCCCCCCGGCAGTTTCATCGACGTTCTCGAACGGCACCGCAGGATTCACGAACTCGATTCGTGCATTGTCCGTCAGGTCTGTACTCTCTACCGGGAGGCCGTACAGGGCCGGGGCGTGCTGATACCCGTTTCCATCAACCTGTCGCGCCTTGACTACGAGCTTTGCGACATCTTCGAGGTCGTCGAGGAGGCCGTACAGGCCAACATGATGCCCCGGAGCTTCCTGTGCATTGAGATTACGGAAAGCGCCCTCAACGAGAACGGCGCGCTCATGCACCAGTACATTGACCGATTCCGGAACGCCGGCTATCAGGTCTGGATGGACGACTTCGGGAGCGGCTATTCCTCCCTCAATGTCCTGAAAGACTTCCTTTTCGACGAGTTGAAAGTCGACATGTGGTTTTTGAGCGATTTTCATCAGCGGTCGCGGAAGATTCTCTCGTCGATTGTCCACATGGCGAAAGAAATCGAAATCCAGACGCTTGTCGAGGGCGTCGAGACCGAGGAACAGTTCCGCTTCCTGCGCAACATCGGCTTCGAGAAAGTACAGGGCTACCTGTTCGGAAAGCCCATGCCGTACTTGGAGTGTATCCGGCACGTACTCCAGCAGGGGCTTTCGGTCGAGGCCCCCATGCACCGGGGCTACTACGACCAGTTAGGGCGGCTGGACGTGCTGAGCGCGACGCCGTTCCTGTCGCCGGAGGACCGCAAGAGCCTGATTTCCGGGCGCGAGCTGAACAGTATCCCGCTGGCGGTACTCGAACTCCGCGACGAGACTGTAAGATTACTCCTGACCAACGACGCCTTCGACGAGGACTCCGGGGCTATCGACTGGCTGACGATTTTCGGCAACATCGAGACCGACCCCGAAATGCGGGACGCCATCCGTTTACGGGACATGTCCGCGCACATGGAGCGACTGCTAGAAGAGGCGCGCTCCTCCGGCAACGGCAAAATGTACTTCGTCGACAACGGCGAATACTTCGAGCTACAGGCCAAGCGAATCGCCGGACACGGGGCGCTGTGCAGTGTGCTGTTACGGCTGGACAACCTGTCGCGGGGGGCGGAAATCGACCGTCAGGAGAAATTGGATGAGGGCCTGCGCGCCATTTACGCGTTGTACGACCAAGTGTCGGTGATGGACATCGACAAAATGTCGTTCACGCCGCTGTACGCCGATTCCAAGGAAGTACAGGCCCCCCGGGAGGAAGATTTGCGGAGCGTACACCGCCGCTACTCCGAGGAGTGGATTTACGCCGAGGACAGGCCGCGGTTTCTGTTGCTGACCGACCCGGAGACACTCGCCGAGCGGGTCGTGCATTCGGGCCGGGGCTACGTCAGCGCCTATCTCCGGACGCGCCTCTTCCACGGCAACTACGTCTGGAAACTCTACATCGTCCTGCACATCCGCGACTCCATTTACTTCATGCTTGTGCGCGAGGCGCAGTCGGAAATTTCGGACGCCTTCGCCATCAGCGGCGGACAGACCGAGCGCGTCGAGGATATTTTCAAGCCCGCGTCGCTGTGGCAGAACTTCACCCTCAACAGCTCCCTGAAATTTTTCTGGAAAGACCGCGACCGCCGCTTTGTGGGCGCAAGCCGGAGTTTTCTGGACTTCTACGGCTTCCAGTCCCTGAAAGACATTCTGGGCAAGACCGACGAGGACATGGGCTGGCATATCCACGCCGACAGCTACCAGCACGACGAGTGGTCGGTTATCCGGGAGGGCGTGTCTACGCACAACGTCCCGGGTTCCTGTATCATCCGGGGGGAGAATCAGAACATCGTCGCGAGCAAAATGCCCCTCTACGACCGCGACGGGCAAATCAAGGGCCTGCTGGGCTACTTCTTCCAGCTTGACGAGTTCCCCGGCGGACAGAACGCCGTCAAGCGGGCGCGTCTCGAACCGCTCACCGGGCTGTTGAACGCGCGCGGCCTCGCCGAGGATTTGTACTCGTATCAGGACGAATACGAACTCCGCAAAATCGACTTCGCCCGGATTCACATTTCCATCAAGGATTTCAACATCACAAACCAGAAGTTCGGCTACGACTTCGGCGACAGCGTCATCCGGGCGGTTGCGGGCACGATTATGCGCTGCTGCGGCGCGACTTCCTCCGTGGCGCGTCTCAACGGGAGCAACTTCGTGATTCTGACGCAGTTCCACAATCAGGCCGACTTGGACAGTCTGGTAGCGCGTCTGCGCGACGTGCCGTCGGAGATTCACGTCGTCGACGGCGTGCCCTTCTCGCCGTACCTGTCCATCGGCGTGGCGGTCTACTCCGATACCGAGAATATCGCCGAGCAGGCCAGTCAGGCCGAGGCGCGCATGTCCGCCGACAACACCGGGAGCGGCTATTCCGGCGAACTCGTCGGCAATATCGCGGATTTGTTCCACCTCTACGAGAATCTCCCGCTGTCCTTCGCCGTCTACTACATCAACCCGCACGGGGGCGACACCGAACAGGATGCCGTGATTCTCTACGCCAACAAGCTCTTCCTGAAATCAAACCGCTTCACCCGCGCGAATCTGCTGGGGAAGGCCGTCCGGGAGGTGTTCCCCATGACCGGGGCCGACTGGTACGACATGGCGCGCCGCGCCGCCTTCTACGGCGAGGCCTCGAAAAATGTCCTGTACTACACACTCAAAGATATGCGCCTGTACGCGACGGCAAGTCAGGTCATCGGCCCCGGCTACTGCGCCTTTACGTACCAGTGGGACATTCCGCCGCTCTCCCCGCCCGAGGGGGAAGTGCGGGACGCTTGAACCCATGCGGGGAGGCAAAGCTGTCGGGCATAGAAAAAGTTTCCCCGGGCTGTTATCTCTACGCGGAAAGGACGGGAGCGCATGAAGATAGGTTCTGTGGAAGTGGCGTCGCGTCTGGCGCTGGCCCCTATGGCGGGCGTGACGGACGCGGCGTTCCGGCAGATTTGCGCCGAGCAGGGCGCGGGCTATACCGTCACGGAACTGGTATCTTCCAAGGCGCTCTGCCACCGCGACAAGAAAACGTTTACATTGTTGCGGCAGTTCCCGGGCGAGCACCCCGCCGCCGTGCAGATTTTCGGGAGCGACCCGGCCTGTATGGCGGAGGCCGCCGCAATCGCGCTGGAATACTCCGGCGCGGATATCGTAGACTTAAATATGGGCTGTCCGATGGGAAAGATAGTCAACAACGGCGACGGCGCGGCGCTCATGCGCGACCCCGAACGCGCGGCGCGTATCGTGGAGGCCGTGACGCGCGCGGTCGATGTCCCCGTCACGGCGAAATTCCGCCGGGGCTGGGACTTGGGAAACTGTAACTGCGTGGAGTTCGCGCGCGTACTCGAACAGGCCGGAATCGCGGCGGTGGCCGTACACGGGCGGACGCGCGCGCAGATGTACGGCGGCGCGGCGGACTGGCACTGTATCCGGCAGGTCAAGGAGGCGGTGTCGGTGCCGGTATTCGCCAACGGCGACGTTTGGACGCCCCACGACGCCGCGCGTATCCTACAGCACACCAAGGCCGACGCGCTCATGATTGGCCGCGCGGCGTTCGGCAACCCGTGGATTTTCCGGCAGGCCGCCGCCGTACTCGCCGGGGAGCCCGTCCCGGAACTCCCGCCGCTGTCGGAGCGCCTCGACACGGCGGTGCGGCAAATCGAACTCTCCGCCGGAATCAAGGGCGAACGTATCGCGGTTTTGGAGGCGCGGCGGCATTACTGCTGGTACCTGAAGGGCGTGCCGCACTCGGCGTTCTACAAGGAAAAAATCGTCCGGATGAACACCTTGGAGGATGTCCGCCGGATTACGGAAGGGATGAAACGTGACCTGACATGACAGTTGATTTCACCACCACGCCGGAGCGCGAACTGCTCACGAAAGCCGCCCGGGGGAATCGCGACGCGTTCGGGGAACTCGTGCGGCGGTACGAAAAGAAGGTGCTGGCGCTTTCGAACCGCCTCTGCGGGAATCCGGAGGACGGGGCCGACGCCGCGCAGGAGGCGTTCGTGTCGGCATGGCAGGGACTGCCGCGCTTTCGCGGCGAGGCGAATTTCTCGACGTGGCTGTACCGCCTGACTTGCAACGCCTGTACGGACTCGTTGCGCCGCCGACAGCGCCGCGACACGCACTCCGGGCCGTCGCTCAACGACGAGGAGGCCCGCGTAGAACTCCCCGACCCGGCCCCGTCGCCGCAGGAGGCCGCCGAACGCCGCGAACTCCGCGAGGAGATTCGGGACGCCTTGCGGCAACTCTCCCCCGAACATCGGCAGGTTCTGATTCTCCGGGAAATCCATCAGCTTTCCTACGGGGAAATCGGGGAGGCGCTGTCACTGGACAACGGCACCGTGAAGTCACGGATTCACCGGGCGCGGGAGAATCTGCGGAAAATTCTCATAGAGCGGGGAACTTTTCCCGCCGCGAACCGTCTAAGTAAACAGGAAAGGAGGGCTGCATATGAACAGCCATGACGAATACGCGGCCCTGCTGGACGCGTTTCTGGACGGGGAATTGTCCGAGGCGGAGGCCGAAGGGGTTCGCGTACACCTGTCGGAGTGCGCGGACTGTCAGGCCTACGTCGCGGACGCGCTGGCAATGCGGGACGCCTTCCCGGACATCGAGGAGACGGTCGTGCCGGACGGGTTCGCGGAATCGGTACTTGCGTCACTCCCGCCGAGGCGGGTATCGTGGCGGGGACAGTGGGCGAAAGTCGTGTTGCCGCTGGCGGCCTGTGCGGCGCTCGTGATACTGCTTCACGGAACCGCCGGACGGAGGGTTTCCGATATCGCGTCGGGCGGCGGCGCGGGCACCCAGAAGGCGGTCACGACCGACGCGGACGCCGGAGGCGCGGCATTCGACAACGCCGACACCGTACCGCCGCAAGCGCCGGAACTTTACGACGTGGCGGAATCGCAAGCCGTGCAAAACGCGACCGCCGACAAGACCGAACCCGACATGATTCCCTTTAGTATGCAGAGTTCCGGAGCGGAAGTCCCCGAAGAGGCCGAAGAGGAATCCGTATCGAACGGGAGAGCGGCCCCTGCCGCCGCAAAGGCGATTCCCGACGGCTACGCCGTGGAGGAAGCGTTTCCAGACGAGGCCCCCGCGACGGGAGTTGCTCCCGAAGAGGAAACCAAGACGGCGGTTGTTCCGGGTGAGGGCGCCGCGACGGACGCTTTTCCCGTCGGCGTGAGTGTGCCGGAAAGCGTCCGGGAGGAGGGCGCCGCGACGGTAGCGGAACATTCGGCTTCCGCGCCGCGCCCCGACATGAACGCGCTTCTTTCCGGGGAATCGGAAACCCCGGAATCGCGGGAAATTGACGAGACAGCGGACTTGTCATCGGGCGCGGTATCCGTATGGACGCTCCCGGCGGAGGCGCTCGACCTGTTCGACGGCTACGCCCCCGCCGAACAGACGGAGTCCGGTATCTGGTACGCGCTGACGCCCGGGGAGTTTGACACGTTATCGCAAAAGCTCGACGAACTGGAACTGGAAATTGTCCCCGGGGACGACGCCCCCCCGCCGACCGCGCGCCCGGGTATGGAATACGTCTTTGTGCCGCTGTAACAGAACGGAACCGCCGCGGCGGTTCCGTTCTTCCCGCTTATAAGGAGAGGCGTCTTTTGAGGCGCCTTATCTTTCCGGGCGCGTCCGGTTCGGGCTCCGGCTCCGCCCACACGTAGCCGAGACCGAGCATAATAAAGAAATACGGGGCGGTATTATAGACGGTGAGCCCGAAAAACGACCCGGCCAAATAGCCGAAAGCCGCCGTCAGCGCGGCGAAGGTCGGCACGTCCAGACGCGCGCGCTGTCGGAGCGCCCGCACATAGACGCCCGCGCAACCTATCAGGTAGAGCAGGCCGCCGGGGATTCCGTAGAAGAGCGCGTACTGTATGAACTCGTTATGTGGCCGGGGATTCCCTACCTCTGTCAAAACCCTGACGTGTACGCCCTCGAAGCCGATACCGAAAAGGGGACTCTCCAGAATCAGTTTCATACAGTTTTTCCAGATTCTCCAGCGGCCTGACCCGGCACGGGCGGACTGTGGATTGGACGGATTCAGGAATATCAAACCGAAGTCTCTAAAGAGACTGCCCATATTTTTTATCAGGTTTCCGTTGGCGAGCCCCGCCGCGCACATGACGACCACGAACAATCCCAGCGGGACGAACGGCCACAGCCGGAAGCGCCCGTCCCGGATACGGCACGCCGCCACCACAAAGACGCACGCGCAAAAACTGCCAAGCCACGCGCCCAAGGTATCATTGTAACTCAGGGCCAGCGTATTCAGCGCGAAAGCGACGACGTAGACACAGCGCCAGCGGCGGGATGTCTCGTCGGCAAGAAGTCCGGCCAGAAGGGCGATAAAGAGATTCAAAAAGTAGCCATAGTAATTGATATTGGTGAAAATCGAGGCGTATGTGGGTTTCCAGTCGTAATAGTACGGGCTGGACTGGACATGGTCGTACAAATAGAACACACACGAGGCCAGCACGGCGCTGACAATGGCCATGCCGCGCAGGAGCCAGAGTTTTAAGCGCGGATTGCGCAGACACAGGCCCAGCGTGGCAAAGCAGAGGAAGTATTCGAGGTGCAGGAAGAAACTCTCGTGTTTCAGTCCCGCGCCCTCAAGGAGGATGTTCGTCACTCCGTTGGTAAAGGGAATGTCGATTATCATCCACACAACCAGCGCGAGAAACACCACAAACACCGGGTTGTCACGGAAGACGCGGAGCGCGTAACGGTTTTCGTGCCATGTCTGCAAGACCGCCGCCGTAAGGGCCAGCACCGACAGCCAAGCGACCATCGTGAAGAGGATGTTGTCCAGCAGAACGCGGTTGATTTCAATCATCCGGTCGAAACTGCCCTGTACTAAAGTCGGCACGAGCACGAGCAACGGCCAGAACGCGAACAGCGTCAGCGTGAAAAACGCTATCCCGCTGACAAGTTCCGGGTGCCACAAAATCCGGAATGCCATGGCGGTGAACTCCTGCCGCGAGAACGCTTTCTTCTTGTCTTTTTTCATGGTTCGTCCTCCGTATCGTGCGTGCCGCCGATTCACAGCCTGACGACGAAATGATACTGTTTCCAACAGTATAAATCAAAACTCGCGGGGTTGTCAAGGTGTTTTGTGAGCGCGCCTTACTTCCCATCACGCGGAGAGTGGGAAAGCGCGTCCGCGCCGGAACAAATCGACAAAATTGAGGCTACCGAAGAACAGTTCCGGAAAATCCCGCCGCACGAGTTGAAAAAAATCCCCGGAAACGGTTGTAAGTTTCCGGGGATTGTGGTATACTCCATGACCAACAGGCGGCGGCGCAGTATCCGAAGTCAGATTCGCCGCTTCTCAGGGAGGGCCTAAAAATCCTCTGAAGGGCACATCGATGAAACCCGTGGTGTCTGCTTGGTACGCCCAGTTCCGGGTGGATGCTGGGGGGAAGCGCGGCAGTGTCACGCCCTGTCTTAACGTGCCATCCGTAAGGGCGACCGTACCGGTCAAGCGGCACAGTCAGCCGTCGCGGCGGACGGGACAGGCAACGGACACCGGTCCGCTTGCGGACTCAGGGCGCCGGTCAATGGCATGGCCGACCCGACCCTGTTTCCGTGGAGACCCGTTCTTGTGCGCGGACGTACTCCCAACGTGGTATTTCGGCCCGTGTACGAAGCGGATTGAGAACCCGCGACGCGGTGCAATGCTGTGCGCGGCAGTAGCCTGCCTTGCGTGGGACTGGTGGATAGGGGACCTACGCGGCGCTGCTCTGGCCGGAGCGGCGCTGTGATTGCCTCTCGAAACCCGCCCTGCAAAAGAGGCTAAAGAGGCGGACGGACTGGAGTGGAAATCACCTCGGCTGTCCACGACGGGGCCGGGCGGGGTTTGCAGTACGGACTAAGTGGCAATCGGGCAGCGCGGAGGGCGACGCCGCGCCGGAACGCTGAAAGGGGAACCGCCTTTATCGGCAACGAAAGGCGCGTTCCGGGGAAAGCCAGCCCGACCTAAGCCGTAAGATTAACCCGTCCAGCCGCCGCCGCCTGTTTCATTCTCTCCGCAAACCGTAAAGTTCCGGAAAATATTCCTCCCCGCGCGGCGGGAGCGGCAAAGCCCGTTTCAACACGCGGGGAGGCGACAAATACAAACATAAAGTGGGGTTTTGTTTTGGCAAGTCAGAAACAGCGGAAGAAAAAGGAGCCGCCGTCGCCGATAGGCTGGGCCGCGGTCGTGTTCTGTATGGCGGTCGTGGTGTCGGCGGGACTGGGCCTGACCTCGGAAGTTCTGCTCTCGGGGGCCGGACTGCTTTTCGCCGCATGCGTCCTGTTGCTGTTTATCCTGCTGGGAATCCTCTTCGATATTATCGGGGTGTCGGTGACGGCGGCAGACCCGCGCCCCCTCAATTCCATGGCCGCCCACAAGACGCCCGGCGCGCGCGAGGCCTTACGCCTCACGCGGAACGCCAGCCGCGTTTCGAGCGTCTGCAACGACGTGGTGGGGGATATCTGCGGCATCGTCAGCGGCGTGACGGGCGCGGTTATCGTGTCGCGGGTGCGGCAGGCCTTCGGCGTCGAGACGATACTTGTCTCCGTGGGCGTCACGGCGCTGATATCCGGCCTGACCATCGGCGGGAAGGCCCTCGGGAAAACGTTCGCAATCCGGCGCGGGACGGATGTCACGTACTGGGTCGGGCGCTTTCTGTACATTTTCCGCCGCCGGAAACGCTGACCGGGAGGAGTTGTCATGCTACTGGAAACCATCCGTTCTCCCGCCGACGTGAAGGCGCTGGACAAACAACAGCTTCCGGCGCTGTGCGCGGAACTGCGGCAATTTCTCTTAAGCCGCGTCTCCCGCACGGGCGGACACCTCGCGTCCAATTTAGGCGTGGTCGAGCTGACCGTCGCGATTCACCGCGTGTTCGATACCGCGCAAGACAGGCTTGTGTTCGATGTCGGGCACCAGTGTTACGTACACAAGGCGCTCACCGGGCGGCAGGAGCTCTTTTCGACGCTCCGCCAGTTCGGGGGGCTGTCCGGGTTCCCGAAACCCTACGAGAGCGTACACGACGCCTTTATCGCCGGACACGCGTCGAACTCGGTCTCCGTGGCGCTGGGCATGGCGCGCGCCCGGACGCTTTCCGGCGCGGACTACAGCGTACTCGCGCTCATCGGCGACGGCGCTATGACGGGCGGACTGTCCTATGAAGGCATGAATAACGCGGGGGCCTCCGGGGAGCCGCTCATCGTGATTCTCAACGACAACGGGATGTCGATTAACCCGAACGTGGGCGGGCTGTCCGAACACCTGAACCACATCCGGAGCAAGCCCGCCTACTACCATTTCAAGAAATACTACCGCCGACTGTTCGGCAAACACCCCGCGCGGAATCCGCTCTACCGCTTCATCCACCGGGGCAAGACGATTCTCAAACAGGCCATTTTCCCGGGAAGTACGCTCTTTGAAGACATGGGCTTTACGTATCTGGGCCCCGTCGACGGGCACGATATCGAGCGCCTCTGTACGGTGTTGCAGTGGGCAAGGGAACTCAACGGGCCCGTACTCGTACACGTCCGGACGCAGAAGGGCCGCGGATATTCTCACGCCGAACGCAATCCCGACCGTTTCCACGGCCCGGGGCCGTTCGACGCCGACACCGGGGAACCGCTCAAAGTCCCGGGGCCTGACTTCTCGCGCGTCTTTGGGGAGGCGCTTGTAGAATACGCGGCGGAGAATCCGCGCGTGTGCGCCGTAACCGCGGCGATGTCCGACGGAACCGGGCTTTCCGGCTTCGCGCGGGCGTTCCCGGAACGCTTCTTCG
>CAMHDB010000006.1 GCA_946183715.1 uncultured Oscillibacter sp. | reverse complement strand
CAGCGTGTAGATTACGTCGGAGGGCAAGTCCAGCTCGTTCATGAGGCCCAAGAGCTTGGACAAGTCCCCGGGGGAGAGGCGCTTCCCAAGGCGGCTCTCGACCTGCGCAAGCAACTGTGTAAATTCGGCGTTGTTTTCCAATTGGAAGGCGAGTTCGTCCTGCCGAAAGTCCTGCGGCTGCGGCTCCTCGGGCGCGGCGGAGTCGGACGCGACGAGGCCGAGTTCCCCGAGGACGGTTTCCGCCGCGTCCATGCGCTCCGCCTCCCAGCGCATTTCGCAGGTCAGCGCGCGCGGGGAGAGCGTCCCCCGGTGGCGGAGGAGCGCGAGATAGAGTAACGCGGCGTCCCCGTCCCCGCGGTCGAGCAGGCGCTGCAGGGCTTTGGGGGGTATCAAAAAGGGTTCGTCGCCCGTATGAAGCAGAATATTCGGCACAGGGGGTCTTCCTTTCAGGATTCCGGGGTTCCGGACAGTTCGTGTTCCACGACCTGTTCGGCGCATTTGCGGGCGCTTGCGAAGCTGAAATAGCGCACGAGGATGTTTTCGCGGCGCGCGGTCTCGATGATTCGGTAGTAGAACTTGTGGGAGAGGGCGTTGGCCTGAATCCAGACCACGTCCGCGCCCTTGATGGCGTTCAGGTCGGGGAGGGATTCGCGCTCGAAGAAGCGCGCCCCCGGCAACAGGGGCCGGATAGACTTACTCCAAGTATCGTGACCGCCGAAAATCAGTACCCGGCGGCGGATTTGATACGGGAGTTGTATGGGCTTCTCGGGCGTCGAGAAGTCGGAGACCTCCCCGGCGCGGGTACGGAACAGGGTGTCGCGCAGTCCGCGCAGTTCCATGCGGTCCTGTTCGGCGCGGCGGGTCTCGTCGCGGAGCTGTTCTTCCAGTTGCCGGATGAGCTGTTCCTTCTCGTGTGCGGCCTGTTTGGCGGACTTCAACTGCCGCGTCAGTTCGGCGACGCGCTCGGCGTTGTCGGCGTCGCCGGGGGCGTCGGCGCCGCCGGAGGCCTTCCGGTTCGCGTCGACGGCGTCCCAGACGCCGTCCTCGGCGTCGGCGCGGGCGTCGTCGGCGCCCGACAGCGCCATAGCCGCCACGGCCAACGCGCGGGAATCGCCCCCGGAAAGCCCCCGCGCCGCGAACCACGCTTCCAAATCCCCGGACGGCTCCCGCCCGCGCGGCAACAGGTACCCGGTCGCACGGTAGAAGAGCTGTTGCGCGGAGAACAAAGCCTCGCCATCCGTGTAATGTAGCGCGTAATCCGGCGCGGCGGCAGTGTAGAGGGGCGGCGCGGCCTCCGCACGCTCGCACGCCCACGGCAAATGTCGCTCCGCGCAGGCTAAAACGGCGTTGGTCAGCGTGTTGAGATTCATCAGCAGGTCGTTTTCCCGCTCCAACAGCAGGGCCGCCGCGCAGATTTCGTAGGGGTTCCGTACCGTAAATTCCGACAGCAAATCCGTCAGACGCCGATAATAAAGCTCCGACTGCATTTTGTCGGGCGGCATGCCAATCAGCAGCGGCGTCTTGATGAGGAACGTCACGTCGGGGGTACGCTCCGGGAGATTGCGGAAGTCGGGCGGCGGGGGCGGCTTCGTGCCCGTCGAAAAGAGGTCTTTGGCCAGCGGGAACGGCGAAAGCGTGAGGGCCCTCTCGGGCGCGGAGGGCGTCGCGGGGGCCACGCGCTTGCAGACTTCCAGAAACCGCCCGAAATAATCCAGCGCCGCGTCCCGGAAGGCCGCCCGCAAATTTACGGCATCCTGTTTGCGGAGAAGCCCCGTCAGCTTTCGGAACTCTTTGAGCGTACTTTTCCTCCGGTTCAGCAACACGTAGGCCACGCTTGAGACGAGTTCGCGCGGGTATCGGAAGTCCACCGCCGGGAGTTCCGGCAGGTCGGTATTTTCCGGCAGAAGGGGTAGAAGTTCCGGTTGCAAATCCTGTTCCCGCACATAGCCGAGTAGCCAGAGCGCGGCACCAAAGGGAAGCGTGTTGAAGTCGTATGGCTTGACGGGCAGGGCCAGCGCGGTAGAAAAGGCCTTTATTACGGCGTCGCGCCCGTAGTCGCCGAAATGCTCGCAAAAGTAGCCCAGAGACGCACGGGCGGCGGTTTCGCGTCCGCGCATCGTCGCGGCGCTGACGCCCAGCGCGGGCTCGGACATGGTCAAACTTTGAAAACCGGAAAAAATCTCTGAGAATTGCCGCTCCTCGGCGTCGGAGAGCGGTACCGGCGACAGCGTCTCGCCGGACAGCCGCCACGTTTTTCCATGTGGCGTTGTGCTTTTCTTAGCCATCCGGAAACCTCCTTATAGTCAGCGTTCCTTTCTCTGTGTGGAAAGGGCGGAACTATTTTAACATAAGTTTTCCCGCTTGTCACTCTTTTTTTATCGGCTGTCGGCGCGCGAAATTCGGGAGCATTTGAGGAAAGATTTTCCACTCCGCCGCAAAGAAACGTTGCAATCCCGGGGGCGATGTGGTATCCTGAAACGCGAAAAACGGACGGGGGGAATGGCTATGCTTCTGTTTATAGGCGGAACCGTGTACCGGAACGGACAGTTCGACGAGGGCCCGCTTGCCGCCGACGGCGCGCAAATCGCGGCCTGTCCGGCGGGTACCGACGGCGCGTCGGTGGTACAAGTTCCGGGCTGTCTGGTGGTACCGGGCTTCGTCGATGTCCACGTACATTTCCGCCAGCCGGGCTTCGAGTACAAGGAGACTGTCCGCTCGGGCACGTCCGCCGCCGCCGCCGGGGGCTATACGACCGTCTGCACCATGCCGAATTTGAAACCCGTCCCGGACAACCTTGAACACCTGCAAGCGCAACTCGACTGGATACGCCGCGACGCCGTGGTAAAAGTGCGGCCCTACGGGGCAATCACACGCGGGGAACAGGGCGCGGAACTCTCGGATTTTGAGGCGCTCGCGCCGCATGTGGCGGGCTTCTCCGACGACGGGCGGGGCGTACAGTCGCGGGCGGTCATGCGGGAGGCGATGGAGCGCGCGAAAGCCGTCGGAAGGCCGATTGTCGCGCACTGTGAGGACGAAAGTTTACTCCGCAAAGACTGGGCAATCCATGACGGCGACTTTGCGCGGGAGTACGGCTTTCCGGGCAACGCGTCCGAAAGCGAGTGGAAGCAGGTGGAGCGCGACTTGGAACTTGTCCGCGACACGGGGTGTCAGTACCACGTCTGCCACGTCTCGACCAAGGAGAGCGTCGCGCTCATCCGGGAGGCCAAGCGCGACGGACTGCGCGTCAGTTGCGAGACGGGCCCGCACTATCTGGCACTGACGGACGCGGAGATTTCCGACGACGGGCGGTTCAAGATGAATCCGCCCATCCGGAGCGCCGCCGACCGCGACGCGCTGTTAGCCGGACTGCTCGACGGCACTGTAGACTGTATCGCCACCGACCACGCGCCGCACAGCCCCGGGGAGAAGTCGCGCGGACTGCGCGGCAGTCTCAACGGCGTCGTCGGGCTGGAGACGGCGTTCCCCGTACTCTATACGCGTCTCGTGGAGACCGGACTTGTGCCGCTGGAAACGCTTTTGCGGGCGTTGTGCGTGCGTCCGCGTGAGATTTTCGGCTTCGCGCCGTGTACGCTGTCGCCCGGGGATGCCGCCGACTTTACGATTCTCGACTTGAACCGCCCGCACGTCGTCGACGCCGCGAAATTCCGTTCGCTGGGCCGCGCGACGCCCTTCGACGGCTGGGGCGTATCCGCCGCCGTCGCCATGACCGTATGCGGCGGGAACATCGTGTACCACAATCTGCCGGACAGGGAGGCGACGCTGTGAAACAATCCGCCTTTACACTCGAACGCGTCCGGCCCCTCGCCGCCGACACCGTGGAGTTGCGCTTCTCCGGCGATACCTCCGCCATCACGGCCCCGGGGCAATTCGTCAATCTGGCCCTGCCCGGGCGCTTTCTACGGCGTCCGGTGTCGGTCTGCGACTGGACGCCCGGACACTTGACGCTCCTGCTCCGAATCGCGGGCGCGGGGACGCGCGAACTCGCCGATTCCCCGCCGGGTACCGTCTTCGACGTGCTCAGCGGTTTAGGCAACGGCTTCACGCTGTCGGGAATCGACCCGGAAGGCGTGATTCTGGCGGGCGGCGGAATCGGAATCGCGCCGCTGTACGGGCTGGCGAAAGCGCTGTCGCGGCGCGGGATTCCCGCCGTAGCCGCGCTGGGATTCCGTAGCCGCGCCGACGTGTTCTATCTCGACGAGTTCCGCGCCGTGTGCGATACCGTCCTCGTCGCGACCGAGGACGAAAACGGACTGGTTACGGACATGCTGCGGCAGTACGATTCCCGGCGCTACGTCTGCTGTTGCGGCCCCCTGCCCATGCTGCGCGCGGTGTACGGGTTGCCGCACCTGACGGGCGGGCAGTACAGCTTTGAGGCGCGCATGGGTTGCGGGTTCGGGGCCTGCATGGGCTGTTCCATGCCGTTCCGGGGCGGCTGGCGGCGGATTTGCAAGGACGGGCCTGTATTCGCGCGGGAGGACATCGTATGGGAGACGTGAATCTGTCGGTGACGCTGGCGGGCGTGGCGCTCAAAAACCCCGTGATTCCGGCGTCGGGCACGTTCGGCTACGGGCGGGAGTATGCCGCGCTCTACGACCTAAATATTCTGGGCGCGTTCTCGTGGAAGGGCACGACCGCGCAACCCTGCGACGGCAATCCGCCGCCGCGTATCGCCGAGACCCCCGCCGGAATGCTCAACGCCATCGGGCTGCAGAATCCGGGCATTGACGCCGTCATCCGGGAGGAAGTCCCGAACATCGCGCGTATTTTCCAAGGCCCCGTGATTGCGAATGTCGGCGGGTTCACGGTGGAAGAGTACGCGGAGAACTGCCGCAAACTGGACGCCGTGGAACAGTGCAAAATACTGGAAATTAACATATCTTGTCCGAACGTCCACGCGGGCGGGCGGAATTTCGGCACGGACGCGAAAGCGGCGGCGGAAGTCACGGCGGCAGTCCGCCGCGTGACGCGAAAGCCTGTCTTTATGAAGCTGACGCCGAACGTATCGGATATCGCGGAAATCGCTCGGGCGTGTGCCGACGCCGGGGCCGACGGGCTGTGCCTCATCAATACCCTGTTGGGAATGCGTATCGACCTGAAAACCCGGCGTCCCGTACTCGCGAACCGCACCGGGGGGCTGTCCGGCCCGACGATATTCCCCGTGGCGTTGCGGATGGTTTGGGACGTGTACGAGGCCGTGCGACTGCCGATAATCGGCTGTGGGGGCGTGGCGTCGGCGGAAGACGTGGCCGAAATGATGCTGGCGGGGGCGTCGGCGGTGGAAATCGGCGCGGCGAATCTCCGCGACCCGTACCTGTGCAAGCGGATTGTGGAAGAATTGCCGGAAGTATGTAAGCGGCTGGGCGCGGAGCGTATCGCCGACATGACGGGCGCGGCGCACGAGTAAGGAGGCGGAATCATGAATCGAAAAGAAGTCATTGTAGCGTTGGATTTCCCCGGATACCGGGAGACGCTGGACTTTCTCGACGCTTTCCCGGACGGGGAAAAGCCGTTCGTGAAAATCGGGATGGAGCTGTACTACGCGGAGGGGCCGTCGGTGGTACGCGAACTCCGTCGGCGCGGACACCGGATTTTCCTCGACCTGAAACTGCACGACATCCCGAATACCGTCCGGCGTACCATGTCGGTACTCTCGCGGCTCGACGTGGACATGGTGAATTTACACGCCTCGGGCGGCTCGACGATGATGGAGGCCGCGCTCGACGGCCTGACGCATCCGGACGGCTCCCGGCCCCTGCTGATTGCCGTCACGCAGTTGACGAGTACGGACGCGCGCACGCTCAAAGACGAATTGCTCATTGACACGCCTATGGAGGAGACCGTATTACGCTACGCCCACAACGCGGCGGCGCACGGCCTCGACGGGGTTGTGTGTTCGCCATTGGAAGCCGCCGCCGTCAAGGCGCGTTGCGGCGACAAATTCCTGACCGTTACGCCGGGAATCCGCTTCGCCGACGGCGACATCGGCGACCAGAAACGCGTTATGACCCCGGCCCGCGCCGCGAATGCCGGGTGTGACTGTATCGTAGTCGGGCGGCCCGTGACGCAGGCCCCCGACCCTGTAGAGGCGTACCGCCGCTGTGTGCGGGAGTTCGCCGGAGAGTAATAGAAAGAGGCGGTTCTATGTTCACTTTCTCAGGCGTTGGTTTTATCCTCGCGGAAATGCTCTTTTCGTTTCTGTTCTTCCTGATTGCGACGCTGATTGTTCTCAACCTGATACGGGGTATCGGACAGTGGAATAAAAACAACCATTCCCCGCGCCTGACGGTCAACGCGAAAGTCGTCGCAAAGCGGGAGGACGTTTCGGTACACCGTCACCACAACGCCGGGGACGTGACCGGGGCGCACGGCGTACACTACACCCATTCCACGGTGTACTTTGTCACGTTTCAGGTCGACAGCGGCGACAGGATGGAGTTTGCCGTAGACGGTTCGGAGTATGGAATGCTTGTGGAGGGCGACGCCGGGGAATTGACGTTTCAGGGGACGCGCTATCTTGGATTTGCGCGCAAGTAACGGGAGGGAACGCTATGACAGAACGTAAGCGGGAGATTGCACACGATTTATTGTCGATAGGGGCGGTATTTCTGCGCCCGGAAGAGCCGTTCGTGTGGGCGTCGGGGATTCGTAGCCCGATTTACTGCGACAACCGCCTCACGCTGACAGCGCCGGACGTGCGGAACCGTATCGAAAACGGCCTCGCGGCGCTGATTCGGGAATATTACCCGACTGTGCAAGTGCTGATGGGCACGTCTACGGCGGGAATCGCCCACGCGGCGATTGTCGGACACCTGACGGGCCTGCCTATGGGCTACGTGCGTTCGGGGAATAAAGACCACGGGCGCGGGAACCGTATCGAGGGGCGGCTGGACGCCGGACAGCGCGTCGTCGTCGTGGAAGACCTGATTTCGACTGCCGGGAGTTGTCTGGACGTAGTCGCGGCCTTACGCGACGCCAAAGCCGACATACTCGGAATCGCGTCCATTTTCACCTACGGCATGAAAAGAGGCTTGGAGCGTCTCGCCGCCGCCGGAGTGCGCAACGAAAGTTTGTGCGATTTCGACGCCGTGTGCGAAGTCGCCGCCGCCGAGGGGAAAATCAAGCCGGAGGATATCGCGCGGCTACGCCGTTTCCGCGACAACCCCTCCGACGAAAGCTGGATGTCCTGACACGCAAAGGAGGAAGTATGCCGCGACACCTTATCGACATTACCGACCTGACCGTCGGGGAGATTGATTCCCTGATTGCCACGGCGGAAAACATTCTGGACAACCCCGGGGCGTACTGCGACGTATGCGCCAGGAGACAGCTTGCGACGCTGTACTTTGAGCCGTCCACGCGGACGCGGCTTTCGTTCGAGTCGGCTATGCTGTCGCTGGGCGGACAGGTACTTGGTTTTTCGTCCGCCGATTCCAGCTCCACGGCGAAAGGCGAGACCGTCACCGACACCGTACACACCGTAAGCTGTTACGCCGACATTATCGCCATGCGCCACCCGAAGGAGGGCGCGCCATTCGCCGCCGCGCAGGTGTCGGAAGTCCCGATAATCAACGCCGGAGACGGCGGCCACAATCACCCCACGCAGACACTCACCGACTTGCTGACTATCCACCGCGAGCGCGGGAAGTTGAGCGGCTTTACTATCGGCTTTTGCGGCGACCTGAAATTCGGGCGTACCGTACACTCCCTCGTCAACGCGCTTTCGCGCTACTCCGGTATCCGCTACGTGTTCATTTCGCCGCTCGAACTCAAACTCCCGCGCTACGTCAAAGAACATTCCCTCAAAAACCGGAATATCCCCTACGAGCAGACCACCGAACTTTCCGCCGTCCTGCCGGAACTCGATATTCTGTACATGACGCGCGTACAGAAGGAGCGGTTCTTCAACGAGGAGGATTATTTACGCCTGAAAGACAGCTATATTTTGACGCCCGCGAAGCTGTCGGACGCGAAGCCGGACTTGTCGATACTCCACCCGTTGCCGCGCGTCAACGAGATTTCGACGGCAGTCGACCGCGACCCCCGCGCCGTCTACTGGAAACAAGTCCGCTACGGGAAGTATATCCGTATGGCGCTCATCATGTTCCTGCTGGGCCTGACGCCGGAGAAGGAGACGTTATGAATATTGACAGTATTCGGGACGGCGTGGTACTCGACCACATTCAGGCCGGGAAAAGTATGCTCATTTACCGATATCTGCACCTCGACGCGCTGGACTGTTCGGTAGCGATTATCCAGAACGCCCGGAGCGCGCGCATGGGCAAAAAGGACATCATCAAAATCGACACGCCGATGGAGCTGGACTTGGACGTACTCGGCTATTTCGACGCCAACATTACGGTGAACATCATCCGGGGCGGCGAACTGGTCGAGAAGAAGCACGTCGAACCGCCACAGAGATTAGTCAACGTGATACGGTGCCGGAACCCGCGCTGTATCACGACGGCGGAGGAACAGCTTGACGCGATATTCCTGCTCAGCGACCCGGTACGCCATACGTACCGTTGCGCCTACTGCGACACCGCCACCGATAAGACATTCCCCGACGTGCGCACTTGAAAAGGCGAAAAAGAAAATACCCTCCCCACACGGGGAGGGCTTTTTGTTTTCTGAACCCCTCATAGGGAAGGTATGACATACATACACAGCAGAGTTCAATCGCGTATGGGAGCTTCCGTTTTAATCCCTCATAGGGAAGGTATGACGTTCAGGACAAGCTCAAGAATACCCACTGCACCTTTAGTTTTAATCCCTCATAGGGAAGGTATGCCGAAGATATCGCCAACAAGTGCAACCGGGCTACTTATGCAAAGTTTTAATCCCTCGTAGGGAAGGTATGACAATGGCTATTATCGAAAAGGTTATAACCCCTGCGTTTTAATCCCTCATAGGGAAGGTAACGTTTCAGAATGATGAGATTATAGCGGATATCCGGTGACGTGTCAAGCCCTTTTTCGGCGAAATCCTCCCCCGGCGCGCGGGGGAGGCGTCGTTTTCAGCGGAACGCCGACAAAATCCGCTCCAAATCGCTCCGCTCGTTGAGACGGTTCACGATTTTATTGGCCTGTACCACGTTGTCCGTAATAATGCCGTCGGCCTTGGTCGTCAGAAAGTATTCCTGCGCGTCGAGGGTGTTCGGCGTCCAGACAAGTACCCGCTTTCCCTGCGCGTGTACGCTGTCCATCAGCGAGGGCGTCGCCGACTGTTCCTCCACCCCCAGAAAGTCACAGTTCAACTCCGTGAGGTCTCCGTAGCCGAAGAACGTCAGGTAGCCCGTCAGCACTTCCGGGTACCACGTTTCGAGGTAGTCGATTAAGTCGTATTTCATGGAAATCAAAACCGCGTCGTTGAGCATGTCGCGCTTTTTGATGATTTCCACGGCGTCGTCGCACATCTGGTAATCGGCGGTGTCGCCCTTGAGTTCGACGAAAAGTAACAGGTGGCCTTTGGAGGCGTCTAGCATTTCTTCCAGCGTGGCTACGGGGCTGTCGCTGCCCTGTACGCGGAGGCGGCGCACTTGCGAGAGCGTCATTTCGGCGGGGGTGCGGCTGTCCCCGGCGACGCGCTGAAAGTTGGCGTCGTGGTTGACGATATAGTAGCCGTCGGCGGTGCGCTGGATGTCGATTTCGCTTCCGTAGGAGCCGAGCGCAATGGCGGTACGCAGTCCGGCGACGGTATTTTCGGGGGCCTCGTTGCCGCCGCCGCGGTGCGCGACGATACGCGTTGTGGTGCTGAGCGGAAAGCATTCGTCGAAATTACGGGCCATCAGCGAGGCCAGCGACAGCGTGCCGAATACCGTCACGAGGCAAAGCCCCGCGAACGGTACCGGATTCCGCGACGGTCTCTTTGGGCGGTCGGGAATCGGAATCGGGACGCCTTTCGAGTATTGGCGGTAAAGGGCGGTTGTCCGGATAACATAGAACGGCGTCACCAACAGCGACACGGCCCCGGTCAGGATGGAGGCGAACAGGAGCGTAGCAATCGTGACGAAGCGCGTCGCGGTGATGTCCGACACCCCCGCGAGCAGGTAGCTTTCCACAAACAGCGGCACGAGAAAGACTAAGATTTCCGAGACCGCGAGAACTGCCATAGAGAGGCCGTAGCGGAGATTCCAGAGCAGGAAATGCTTCCAATGCTTGCGCATGAGTTCGCGGGAGTACCAGCGGGCCGTGCGGATGGAGAGGTTGTCGAGGAGGACGCCGTGCAGACAGAAAATGTGCGCGATTCCAATCAGCGCGAACACCGTCACGAGTACGGCGTAGAGAATCCGGTACAGCGGCGTGGCGGCGATGACGGAGGCGATAAACTCCGGGACTTTCAAATCCTGCGTCAGGGAGACGGTCAGCCCCGCGCCGACAAGGGGGGCAATCAGGGCGACGTAGAGCGCGACGCCGACGCCGTCGGGGTTGAGGAATTTCGGGAGGGCGCGGAACGCCCGCGCGACAGTCGCGCGGACAGGTTCCGCCGTGCCGTTGAGCACGTTCCCGGCGTAGAGGATTTTCACGTTGAGGTCTAAAGAGACGTAGAAGAAAAAGACGGCCAGAAAGAGCAGTAGAATGATAGGGCCTTGCCAAGTATGGAACAGGAAACGGAAGTCGCCACTGCTGACGGCCACGCGCCCGGTCGAGTGCAGGAGGGAGAGGGCGGAGACGCGTACAAGCGCCAACAGCAGGACTAGGACGAATTTCGTACAGGCCTGATAGCGCCAGATTTCGGGGCAAAGTCGCAAGCGGGGAACGCGGGTTCGATTGGGTCTCATGAATGCGCCTCCAAGTCAGGGCGTGTCACTCCGGGCGAACTCGCTGAGAATCAAGGAGCCGTCGAAGCCGCTCTCGTTGACGGAGAAGTAGCGGGTAGTCCCGTCGCCGTCCAGATAGGAAATGCCGTTGGTGGGCATATCGCCGGGGAAGGAAGTGTGTACAAGAAGCGGGCGTTCGGGCGTCAGGGCGTCTTGCGTATAGAGTTCGAGCACGGAGAAAACCGGGGTTCCGTCCTCGTCCACGTCCTCCAGACTGACGGACAATACTTTGAAGTCCCGGAGCGTGCGCGACGCCGAAAAGACAATCCCGACTTCATAATCGCCGCTGTAGGCCGTGAACTCGTCGCAGTCCGTCCACGTCCCGTTGTCCCACTGCACGCGCACGACGATTCCGGCGTCGTCGTAGGCGGAATCGCCGCGCGAAAACAACTCCGCGCCGCCGCCGACCGCGTACACCAGCTTCCCGGGGTGGGCCTCGTCGAGCGCAAAGTAGCAGTTGGGGACGCGCTCGTTGTTTTCGAGATAGAGTTCGTAGCGCGGGCCGCTCTCCCACAAGTCGCCGTCCGCGTCGGTGTAGACGAGGGAGCCTTCGCAGGTGTCCTCGGCCTCGTTGAGCTCAAAGCCGCCGTTGCCGTAGATTGTCAGGATAGCGCCGCCCTCGTCGGCGTGCCACGTCCCGGCGAGCGTCGAGAAATCCTCCGTTTCCGCGCCGAGTTCCGGAATTTCCCCGTAGGCGTCCGGGCTTTCGTAGACGGCCTTCTTGGCGGGTCCGCCGGCGTCCGGCACGGACTTCTCCGGCGCCGCCCCGCAGGCGCAGAGCGACACAGACAGACAAAGGGACAAAATCGCGATATATCTTTTCACGGTAGTTTCCTCACTTTCCGCGACTTGGCGCCGCGCGTATTGTTCGGCGGGAACATGGTACCCGATTTTCGGGAAGCGGTCAACCAATATTGGCAATCTTTTTCTGAAGGGGCAGTCTTTGCAAGGCCGGAAATTTTCCGGAAATCTGACGATTTTTGTTATCCTGTGGCGGGTGGAAAAGGCGCGAAAACAGCTTCCTTACGGCCCGTTTCGACACGTATGGATTGACAAACCGCCCCGTATCGCGTATGATTGCCCCATAGGGAGCGGTATCGGGATTAGCTCGGCTCGAAAATTCGACGGCCTTTGACACGCGAAACCGGGGAAATGGTGTACAACATTTCCCGTGATTGCGAAGCGCGCGTCACACGCAAACTAAGGCGGAGACAAAACAGAAAGGAACATACGCGATGAAAGACGAAGAAAAAAGGCTGAGCTGTTTCCTTGAGAATCTGGCGGCGGAACTCCGGAACCAATTAGGCAACCTGTACCTGTCGGGGCGGCGGCTGGCATCGGCGGACGCCCGGAAGGCCTCCGCGAACACCGACCGCAATTCGGCCTACGTCGACCAGAGCCGCATTCGCCTCATGCGGCTGGTGCGGAATCTGGAGGAAGGCGCGGCCCTGCTGAAAGAGGAAACTTCCATGCCGGAAGCCTGCGACATTGTGGGGCTGGTGTCGGAAATCTGCGAGGAGTCCGCAGACTTGGCGGAGTACCTCGGACTGGACCTGAGCTTCACCTGCATGGAGGGCTGGCATATATGCTCCGTCAGCCCGGAGCATATACGGAGCCTTGTCTACAATCTGCTCTCGAACGCCATGAAGCACACGCCCAAGGGCGGATATGTGCGGGTAGTCCTGCACTTCCAGCGCGAGCCGCAACAAGTCGTTCTGTTCGTGGAGGACAACGGCGACGGCATTCCCGAAGAAGAACTCCCCATGCTGTTCGACTGGTCGTGGAGTACGCGCGGGGCAGGCGCGGGCCGGCACGGTATGGGGCTCGGCCTCGCAATCTGCAAGCGCGTGGCGGAAATACACGGCGGCACGCTCTCCGTAGAGACGAAAGTCTCGCTGGGAAGCCGCTTCACGCTGTGCATACCGGACGAGAAGGCGAAGACTCTGGTATTCCGCCAGAACAGCCCCTCGGAGCGGAACGGCGGGATTCACCCGTCCCTGCTCATGCTCTCGGACGCCCTGCCGTGGGAAGCCTTCCGGATAAAGAATCAGCTCTAAGTGTCGGAGGCCGTAAGTTTCCCGTCGGGGCCGAAGCGCACGGGCACGACTTGGTTCCCGGTTCTGCGGGCGATGTCGTCCATGCGGATACGGGAGGGGTAGTCGCCGACGAGCGACACCGCGACGCCCTGCCGTTTCGCCCGGCCCGTGCGCCCGATACGGTGTATGTAGTCGTGGGCCTCGTCGGGGATGTCGGCGTTGAACACGATGTCCACGTCGTCCACGTCGATGCCGCGCGCGGCCACGTCCGTCGACACGAACACGGGCAGCTCTCCCCGGCGGAAGCGCGTGAGAATCTGCTCCCGGCGCTTCTGCGGGATGTCGCCGTGAATGCACTCGGCGTCGACGCCGCGCATACGGAGAAAGTACGCGACGCGCTCCGCGGACGATTTCGTGTTGCAGAAGACCATACAGCGGTCGAAGCCGGTCTCGCGCAGGATGTCGGCGATGGCGGAGGCCTTGTCGTCGGTGTCCATGCGGAACTGCCGGATGTCGGGCTTGTTCTCCTCGTCCTCCTGCACGGTGACTTCCTCGGCGTCGCGCTGGTACACCCACGCGATGTCGAGGACTTCCCGCGAAATCGTTGCGGAGAACAGGCCCAAGTTCCTGCGCCGTTTCATGCGGTCGAGAATGCGCGTCACGTCGTGGACAAAGCCCATGTCGAGCATTCTGTCGGCCTCGTCCAGAATCACCGTGCGCGCGGTCTCAATCTTGACGCTGTGCCGTTTGATATGGTCGCTGAGGCGTCCGGGCGTCGCAACAACGATTTGCGGCTGTCTGCGGAGGCGCTCTAACTGTTTGCCGATGGGCGCGCCGCCGTACAGGCACACGCTCCGCACGCCCGGGCGGCTAGCCGCCAGCGTTTCAAACTCCCCCTGAATCTGCAAGGCCAGTTCGCGGGTCGGGGCCAGAACCACGGCCTGCACGCCCGGGTCGGACGGGTCTGTGTGCTCTACGATGGGGATTCCGTAGGCCAGCGTCTTTCCGGTACCCGTGGGGGCCTTGGCGATAACGTCGCGCCATTCTAACATGGGCGGAATGCACCCGGCCTGTACGGGGGTACTGACGCGCAGTCCGGACGCGCGCAGAACGTCCAGCATGGGCGCCGACAGGGACAGGGTTTCAAAGGGTACGCCCTTCGTGTATTCCAAAGTTGCATCTCCTTCCGGAAAATACGGCGTATGTTGCTATTATAGCCGTGATTTTATGGTTTGTAAAGAGAATCGGACTAAAAAGGGGGGAAATCCGCGATTTTGCGTGGAAAGTTCAGGAATTTAGTAAATTTTTGCACAAATTGGTAGTATGATTTGTCCTTTTGTTAAAAAAACAGGAATTTTTATAGTAAAATTGTGTACATTTCCCACAAAAAGTCTTCATCTTATGATAAATTCTTGCTACCAGAAATCAGGGACGGTCAAATGGAGGTGTCAAGTATGGATACGATGGACTATGTCAAAATCCTGCGCGATTTGCGGGAGGACGCCGATAAGACGCAAACCCAGATTGCGGCAGTCTTGGGTACTTCGCAGACCATGTACGCACGCTATGAGAGAGGGGCCAACGAGCTTCCTATCCACCACCTGATTACCCTTAGCAAGTTTTACGGTGTCAGCACGGACTACCTTCTGGGGCTGAGCCGGGAGAGGTAAGAGCATTTCACTGTCCGCGGACGGAACCGCCGAAAGTGCGTCATGTGGCCTCATCGGAGCATCCTGCTTGCGTCATCAAACCGCCCCTGATTGACGGAGCCGCTGACCGCGTTACGCAGAGCGTCGGACCGGTGACGTGAAGGCGATGAAATGTACCCTCCCGAAAGCGTCTCCCACTCACGAAAAGCGCCTCCCGGAATCCGGGGGGCGCTTTGATTCGGATTCAGGCTTGGAACTTGTGCGGGACGTGCCAGATGTGGTCGGCGTACTCGGCGATGGAGCGGTCAGCCGCGAACAGCCCGCTCCGGGCGATGTTGTGCAGGCTCATGCGGTTCCACGCCGTGCGGTCGGCGTAGGCGCGCACCATGCGGGCCTCGGCGTCGCAGTAGGACGCGAAATCGGCCAGAAGCAGGTACTCGTCGGCCATGCTCCCGCCCGCGCCGAACAAAAGACGCTGGTAGAGGTCTTCGTAGCCCACGCCGTCGCGGAATCCGGCGCGGATGGCATCCAGACAGCGGCGGAGCTTCGGGTCGGCGTGGTACAGGCGTTGCGAAATATAGCCCTCCCGCTTCGTCTGCTCCACCTCGTCGGCGCGCAGTCCGAACAGGAACATGTTGTCGTCGCCGAGAAGCTCGTGCATTTCGACGTTGGCCCCGTCGAGGGTGCCGATGGTCAGCGCGCCGTTCATCATGAATTTCATGTTTCCGGTGCCGCTGGCCTCCTTGCCGGCGGTCGAAATCTGCTGGCTGACTTCGCTGGCGGGCATGAGGCGTTCGGCGAGCGAGACGCGGTAGTTTTCTAAAAATACGACTTTCAGTTTGTCCTTGCAGACGGGGTCGTGGTCAATCTGGTCGGCGAGGGAGTTGATGAGGCGGATAATCCGTTTCGCGACGGCGTAGCCGGGGGCGGCCTTCGCGCCGAACAGGAAGATATGCGGCTGTGTGACGGCGTTCGGGTTGTCCTGTAACTCCTGATACAGCGCCACAATGTGCATGACGTTGAGCAGTTGCCGCTTGTACTCGTGCAGGCGCTTGACCTGTACGTCGAAAATGGCGTCGGGGTCGAGGGTCATGTTGCGCTTGCGGTTGACGTGGGCGCAGAAGTCCTCTTTATTGGCGCGCTTGATTTTGTCGAGGCGTTCGAGGGCCGAGGCGTCATTGGCGAACGCGTCGAGCTTTTTCAGCGCGGACGGGCGGAGCAGGTATTCGGGGCCTCCGGTCAGCTCCTGAATGAAGGCGTCGAGGCGCGGGTTGATTTCGCTCAGCCAGCGGCGGTGGTCGATTCCGTTCGTGACGTTCTTGAACTTCTGCGGCTCCATGCCGTAGGCCTCTTTGAACACGTCCTTGCGGAGAATGTCGGAGTGAAGCGCCGACACGCCGTTGACGGCCATGCCGCCCGCGAGGCAAAGGTTGGCCATTCTGACTTCGCCGTCCCAGACAATCGCGACGCGCGCCGTCTTGCTCTGGTCGTGGTAGAAATCGTCGACCTTCTCCTGCCAGCGGCGGGAGATTTCAAGGATAATCTGCCAGACGCGCGGCAACAGGGTTTCCACCAGACTTTGGGGCCAGCGTTCGAGGGCCTCGGCCAGTACGGTGTGGTTCGTGTAGGCCACGGACTGGCGGGTGATTTCCCATGCCTCGTCCCACTCCATGCCGGCCTCGTCCACGAAAATGCGCATGAGTTCCGGAATCACCAGCGCGGGGTGCGTGTCGTTGATTTGAATAATATTCTTCTCGTGGAAGTTCTTGAGGGTGCCGTAGGTGGCGAGGTGGCGCGTGACGATGGACTGCACGGTGGCCGACACAAAGAAATACTGCTGTTTCAGGCGCAGGGACTTTCCCTCGTAGTGGTTGTCCTCCGGGTAGAGAACTCTCGTGATAGTCTCCGCCATAGCTTCCTCTTCGGAGGCCTTCAGGTATTCGCCGCGCGCGAACAGGTCCATATCGACACTCTTCACGGGGCGGGCGTCCCAGAGGCGGAGCGTGTTTACGTTCTTGGTACCGTAGCCCGCGACGACCATGTCGCACGGCACGGCGAGGACTTTGTTGCAATTTTCCTGTACAATGTGCAGGCGTCCGTTGTCCCAGAACTGCCGGATGTTCCCGCCGAACAAGACTTCCTGCACCTCTTCCGGCTTCGGCAACAGCCACGCCGAGCCTAATTCCATCCAGTTGTCGGGGAGTTCGACCTGCTGTCCCTCCACGATTTTCTGCTTGAAAATGCCCAGCTCGTAGCAGATAGAGTACCCGGTCGCGGGGATGTCGAGGGTGGTCATGGAATCGAGGTAGCAGGCGGCGAGGCGGCCCAGACCGCCGTTGCCGAGGCCCGCGTCGGGTTCCACTTCAAAGATGTCGGAGGCCTTGAACCCCAGATTTTCCAACGCCTCTTTGAGTTGCGGCAGTACGTCCAGATTGTAGGCGTTCTTCATCAGACTGCGCCCAATCAGGAACTCCAGCGACAGGTAGTGTACCTGTTTCTTACGGTAGCGGCGGGTCTCCTTGACGGCCTCCACGCCGCGAATCGCCATCACGTCGCGGAGAACGAGCGCGCTGGCCTTCATCATTTCCTCGTCGGAGGCCTCGTCGGGGGCCTTGCCGAAATTGAGCATCAGCTTGGCGGTCAGGGCTTCTTCGAGAGATTTGGCGGTAAACGGTGTCATGCTTGAACTCATGCTTTTTCCTCCGTCCGGCGGTTACTTCCCGGAATGCTTTTTTCTGGCGGATTTCTTTTTCTTTCCGCCTTCTTCTGCGGGGGTGGCTTCCTCCGCGACGGGAGCGGGTTCGGCGTCCTTTACGGGGGCGGCCTCTTCCGCCACGGGCACGGCGTCCTCCACGGGCGCGGCGGCTTCTTCCGCGACAGGCGCGGCGTCCTCTACGGGCGCGGCTTCTTCTTCGGCGGCGAGCGCCGGGTCGGGCCATACCTGTCCCCACAGGCCCGCGTAAATGCTCAGGTACGCGTTGGCGCTGCGCTTCCAACTAAAGTCGGACTCCATAGCGCGCTGACGCAGACGGGCGAACGCTTCCGGGTAGTCCCTGTAGAGGTAGACGGCGGAGCGGAGGACGTAGAGCATATCGCCGCTGGAATAGTTGGCGAAACTGTAGCCGTTTCCGGCGTCGCGGAGGGCGTCG
The DNA here is from genome assembly GCA_946183715.1 of uncultured Oscillibacter sp. Lineage (GTDB taxonomy): Bacteria > Bacillota > Clostridia > Oscillospirales > Oscillospiraceae > Oscillibacter. Next base: position 4,266 of record CAMHDB010000006.1, on the reverse strand, counting down.
TAGGGCTGGATGGTGTCGCGGAGGCCTCCGGTCTCGCGGACGACGGGCACCGTGCCGTAGCGCATGGCAATCATCTGGCTGAGGCCGCAAGGCTCGCTTCTGGAGGGCATGAGGAACAGGTCAGCGCCGGAGTAAATCGCCATCGAGAGGTCTTCATTGTAGTCGAGGGCGACGGCCATACGGCCCTGATACTGCTGTCCGGCCCAGCGGAAGAACTCCTCGTACTTCTGGTCGCCCTTGCCCAGCATGACCAACTGCATGGGCAGGCCCATCATGTCGTGAATGACCTCGCAGACAAGGTCGAGGCCCTTGTGCGAAACGAGGCGGCTCACAATGCCCACAATCGGCATATCGGGGTCTTCGCGCAGTCCGAGCATGCGCTGTAATTCGGCCTTGTCCTTGGCCTTGCCCTCCATGTCGCCGACGGAGTAGTTGTAGGCGATGCGCTTGTCGGTGGCGGGGTCGAACACCTCCGTGTCGATTCCGTTCAGGACGCCGTGGAGCTTGTATTCGCACTGCCGCATAATGCTTTCGAGGCGGTGCGCGAAATAGGCCATTTTGAGTTCGTTGGCGTAGGTCGGCGAGACGGTCGTCACGGCGTCGGCGCTGAGAATCGCGCCTTTGAGGAGGTTCAAATCGCCGTCCATGAGCATGGTACCGTCCTGCACCCAGCCCGGGTCGAGGCCGAACAGGTCGCCGAGGACGTAGGGGTTGAAGCGGCCCTGATACTCAATGTTGTGGATGGTGAAGACCGTCTTAATGGAGCGGTAGCGCTCTTCCCGAACGCCGTCGTCCTTGAGGTAGATGGGCACGAGGGCGGTCTGCCAGTCGTTGGCGCTGATGACTTCCGGCCAGAAGGCGAGGCGGTCAAGCATGCGCACGACCGCGCGGGAGAAGAACGCGTAGCGCTCGCCGTCGTCGAGGTAGCCGTAGAGTTCCGGGCGGTCGAAATACTGCTCGTTGTCGAAAAAGTACCATGTTACGCCGTCCTTCTTCATGGAGAACAGGCCGCAGTAGATATGCCGCCACGCGAGGTCGACGTAATCGTAGCATTCAAAGGTGAGCTGGTCGCCGTAGCGGTCCCGGATTCTGCGGTACAGAGGGAGGGCTACCGCCACTTCCGCCCCTTCGCGGGCGAGAGCGGGAGGCAGGGAACCCGCCACGTCGCCGAGACCGCCGGTCTTGGCGAAGGGGGCGGCCTCGCTGGTCACGTATAATATCTTCATAGATATCAACTCCTTATGATTCCTATGCTGTTTCCTGACAGCCCGCGTCACCGTGAAAGCATGAGGTCTCCGGCGGTGTCCGATAGAGCCGCCGCCGGAGACCATTCTACATCATGACGGAGGAAAAATCAAGCCTTATTACACGCTCCGATTCTTCTCCACAACAATCGGGTGCGTCGGATAGCCCATCAGGCGGTGATTCTCCTGAATTTCGACGTTCTTGTCGCCGATAATGCACTCGACCACGGCACCCTTGCGGACAACGGCGTCACGGAACAGAATGCACCCGCGCACGACCGCGCCCTCTTCCACGACGACGCCCGAGAACAGGATGGAGTTCTCGACCGTTCCGGCGATAAAGCAGCCGTCGTTCATGAGGGAGTTGGCGATGTGGCCGCTGGGGGCGACGTAGGCGGAGGACTTGTCGACGGCCTTGCCGATAATCGGGCGGGCGGGCGTGAACAGGTCGGCGCGCACGCCCGCGTCCAGCAGTTGCATGCTCCGGTCGTAGTATTCCTGTACGGAGCGAATCTGGGCGGCGTAGCCGTTCCAGATGTAGGCCTGAATCTTCAACTGGTCTTTGCGGGCCTGAAGGACGCTCCGGCGCCAGCTGTACTCGTTGCGGGAGGTGCAGTCGTCGACGACCTGCTTGAGCAGGGCCGTGGAGATGATGAAGGTATCGAGGCCGCGGTGTCCGCGCGGGTGGGCGAGGTGTACGAGCACTTCCTTGACACGGTTGTTCTCGTCGAGTTCAAAGTAGGTACCGTCGTCAATCTCGAAGCAGTCCGCGCCCATGACGACCGTGATGTCGGCCTTGGTTTCGAGGTGCTGGGCGAAGATTTCGTTAATCGGGAGGTTGGCCACGAGGTCGCCGTCGCTGAGCACGACGTAGTCCTGCCGGATGGTGTCGAGGTAGGAGCGGATTCCGGCGAGGGCCTCGACGTTGCCGCGGTAGGGCATGAGGGCGCGGCTGGAGTCGTAGTTAAACGGGGGCAGGAAGCGCAGGCCGCCGCGCTTGCGGGACAAGTCCCACGCCTTGCCGGTGCCGAGGTGGTCGAGCAGGCTCTGGTACTGTCCGTGCGTCACGACGCCGACATCGGTAATGCCCGCGTTGACCATGTTCGAGAGCGCGAAGTCCACCGCGCGGTAGCGTCCGCCGAAGGGGATGGACGCCGAACAGCGGGGGCCTACCAGCTCTTTGAGGCCGACGCGCTCTTCATTGGCAAAGATAATTCCGTGCAGTCCATTCATTTTCTGGACACCTCCTCACCGTTCTGGCTGAGCATCTTGTTGGCGGCGACGGTGCGTCCCTCCGCCACGTCACAGCCGGGAGCAAGCACCGTCAGGCCCCACGTCGCCGGGTCACTTTCCTCCGGACGGGCGCCCACACGGGCGTTTTTGCCGATATGGCAGTTTTCGCCGAGAATGGCGTACTCGACGACCGCGCCCTCCTCGACTTTCGCGCCGGGGAGCAGGACGGAGTAGCTGACCTGCGCGCCCGCGCCCACGGAGACGTTGGGCGAGAGCACCGCGTTCTCGACCTTGCCGTAGATTTCGCACCCGCGGTTGATGGCGCTGTGCGTGACGGTCGCGGAGGCGTCGACGAACGTCGGGGGCGCGTTGACGGAGCGGGCGTAGATGGGCCACGTCGTGTCGATGAGGTCGAGGCCCGAGGACGGGGACAGCATATCCATATTGGCGTCCCAGAGGGATTCCAGCGTGCCGACATCCTTCCAGTAGCCCTTGAAGCGGTAGGCGATGAGCTTCTCGTTGTTGCCCAGCATGGCGGGGATGATATTCTTGCCGAAGTCGTTCTCGGACTTGGGGTTTGCCTCGTCTTCCGTGAGGTACTTCCTCATTTCCTTCCACGAGAAGACGTAGATACCCATAGAGGCCAGATTGCTCTTGGGCTGCTTGGGCTTCTCGGCGAACTCGGTGATGTTGTCCTCGGCGTCGACGCTCATGATACCGAAGCGGGGAGCCTCGGCCCACGGCACTTCCATGACGGAAATCGTGCAGACGGCGTTTTTCTCCTTGTGGAGGCGAACCATCTCGGAGTAGTCCTGCTTGTAGATGTGGTCGCCGGAGAGCACGACGACGTAATCGGGGTCATACATGTCGATGAAGCCGATGTTCTGATAGATGGCGTTGGCGGTACCCTTGTACCAAGAGGCCCCCGTAGCGGTCTGGTAGGGCGGGAGGATGTGGACGCCGCCGGAGGAGCCGTCGAGGTCCCACGGCTGGCCACTGCCAATGTAGCTGTTGAGCTCCAGAGGCCGGTACTGCGTCAGTACGCCCACGGTGTCAATGCCGGAGTTGATGCAGTTGGAGAGGGGGAAGTCAATGATGCGGTACTTGCCGCCGAAGGGGACGGCGGGCTTGGCCACGTTGCTGGTGAGGACGTACAGGCGGCTTCCCTGTCCGCCGGCCAGCAACATGGCGATACACTCTTTCTTCATGTTCTTTCCAGCTCCTTTGCCTGATGTTATCAATTTAAGCGCGTGGTTTCACACGCAAAAATTACGTCTCGCTGTCGCGCTCCATCTTCCCGGCGATTCTGCGCCGCCCGCGGAGGGAGGGGTCGGTCTTGCGCTTCTTGGGGAGCTTGCCCACGCCGCGCAGGAACACCGCGCCGAACGGCGGAATCTTGATACTCACGGAGGCGTCCTTGCCGTGCGAGGGGATGTCCTCCACGGCGAGGGGTTCCTTGTCGTAGAAGTCGCCGCCGCCGAACTCCGTCCGGTCGGTCGTGAACACCGGGACAAACTGCCGGTTCGAGGGGACGCCGACGCGGTAGCCGTCGTACTGGTTGGGGGAGAAGTTCACGGCGCAGAGGAGGTTGTGCCCCTGTTTGTCCTTGCGCAGGAAGATGACGACGTTGTTCTGGTTGTCGTCGGGCACGAGCCACTCGAAGCCCGTCCAGTCGAAGTCGACTTCCCAGAGCTCTTTCGTCTTGCGGTAGAACGCGTTCGCCTCCTTGAAAAAGAGGTGCAGTTCCTGATTGCTCTTCTTTTCGAGCAGGTACCAGTCGAGCTGCTGG